>WQVB01000032.1 GCA_009781815.1 Defluviitaleaceae bacterium | reverse complement strand
TAGATTATACCTGTGGCAAAACGAACCCAACATCGTCATCCCGCACTTGATGCGGGATCTCTCTATACCGATTACTTGCTGGGTTGTACGTTATGCTGGTGAGATCCCCAATCCGTAGGTTGAGCCCGTTTTTAGGCGAAACAAGTTTGGGATGACGACAGGTGAGAGTTTGAGATAGTAAGCTAAAAGGTTCACCTACCACCTTAGCCCCTATCCAACACCCGCATAGCCACAACCGTCATATCATCTTTAATATAATGGCCATAGTTTCGCCTGCCTTCCTCAAGCACGTAGTCTGCTATGTCTTGGGGGTTTTTCATGGTCATTTCCTCAAACAGGCTTATCAACCACTTATCCCCCCCTAGGTTAGCTTTTATTGAGTCTGAAACGCCATCTGTTGCCATCACAATAATATCATCTTGAAAAAGATATCTCTCGCAGGTGTCTATCTCGATATTTTCTAATATGCCTACTGGTAAAGAGCAAGAGCCTATTGTCTCTACCTTGCCATCACGCAGCAGGTAGGATGTAGACGCCCCTATTTTAGCAAACTCCGAAAGGCCTGTGTTAAGGTCTATTGAGCATATATCAAGGGTGGAGAAAAACTCGTCGTTAGACTTTAAAAGCAAGGCAGAGTTGGTAAGCTTTACCGCAATGTCTTTTTTAAAGCCCTTTTCCAAAAGCTCTTCTAAAAGCTCTACTGTCTCTTCGCTGCCTTCTTTTGCTTTGCTACCACTGCCCATGCCGTCAGACACCATGGCGACAAAATATCCATTTTTTAGATGCAACAGAGAGAAGCTATCTCCACTTTCTTTTGAGTTATCTTTATTCATTTTTGACACACCGCTTTGGATGTAAAATCTTTGTTTCTCCACATATCGCAGGCGGGTTGTGGCTTTTTCTTGTTTTTCTTCTACCAGCTCTACATCTCTTTTTAACACATTAGATATAATGCTTTTTATCTCTTTTAGGTGGCCGCCATCGCTGGCAAATCTACCTTTTTTGCTTAAGCTCACCTCATATTTGCCTGACGAGTTTTCTATAACAATCAAACCATCCACCTCTATCTTTTCTTCCGTCAATTTTTTTAGGATTTTATTTTCAGCCTCTTTTTGAAAGTTAACAATATAGCTTATCTCCGTGGCAAACTCACTCATAACATGAGAAAGCCCTAAAAACTGTTGATGTATGGTGCTTTTTACTTCCGCCACTTTCTTTTCCCACTCTATGGAGGTTTTTGCTGCCTCTATAGCCCTTACCATGTGGTTTGAAAACTCATCAACCTGTATGCAGATATCATAAAAGCCTCTCGGCACATCTTCTTTGCTCATAAAGCCTCGCTTTTCAACCTTTGAGAGCATGGCTTCTATAGATATCCACAACTCGTTCTCCCTATGGCTCCAGCACTCATCAAAATTACTGCATGCTTTGCAAAGGTTGTTTTTTACATCTGCCACAAGCTTGTCTCCATTAACCATTTCTCTTTGGTTGTCTTTCGGAGAGATTCTCTTTTCAAAAATTTGTGCAAGCTTGCTATACCCTTTTGCGGTGTGTTGCATTTTTTGCACAGCTTGGTTTTTAATATTTTCTAAATAATCCTCTTGATAGGTGGCTACGCCTGGGTTTAGGTTGGTGTGGATATTTAGCAAGAAGGATTTTGGTAATATTGTGAATATCGCCGCTGCTAGGGCTAAAGACAATAAAGTAGATGTGGATATTAATGTGATATCAAAATAGAGGGCTGCAAAAATAAATGTAGCTACAAAAATGAGTATAGAAAAGAGGCGGCCATAAAACCGCACAACGCCTGCACCAAAGCCCACCACAGCAAGCAGTATGGCGAAAAATATATATTCAAAGCCCGTTATATTTAGCAAAAAGCCAAAAAACACCCCTGCCGTTGCCCCTATGGCTCCGCCCCCGCTTTGAGCGGCTAGCAAAACCATCAAAAACACCACAGCATACCTTAGAGAAAACAGCCATATATGCACATCAGCAACGCCAAGCAGCAAAACACTAGCAACAACTAATATAGACAATAGCTCTTCGTTTTTTATAATGCCTTTTTTTGTGCTTGGCAATATGGTGCCCATGCCCTTTGAGATGACTATGCCTAACGCCAAGGTAAGCCCCGCTGTTAAAAGGTTTGTTATTATCTCGTATGTTCCGCCGCCTCTTAGAAAAAACAACACAAAACCTGCTATTAGCGATGCGGCGGCTGCCAAGGCCGCTTGTATAAAGCCTGCAACCTCTTCCCTTGCCCTTGGCCTAAAGGTTGCAAAAACATTTACGGCACATAAAATCAAAATAGCTAGTAGGTATTTTAAAGAAAACTCTTGGCGAAACATGGTGAAAATGCCCATAGCCCCTAATAAAGAGGCTATATAAAACTTGTTGCCCCTAAGCAAAAAGGAGCTTATATAAGCTAAGATAAAGGGGTTGGCCATATCAAAAACCAAAATCCGCCCTACTACAAAGCTAGCTAAAATAAAAAAAATCTCTGCCATTGTTCTTTTGTTTATATTTAATTTTACAACCTCTTTTATTTGCGACTGCAAAAAATCACCCTTTCTTTAGTACTTGAGTTCTTTGGTAGTTTAAGCCATTATATACCAATAAGGCTTATTTTTTTGTTGTTTCTTGTGGTTTGTCTTTCTTGTTGTTTCGCCAAAGTTTTATTTTAGATTTTCATAAATTGCTATTGTAATTTCTCTTGGGTTTTGTTATAATGTAGTAGGCAAAAACATTGAAATATAAAGGTTTTAACTACAAAAATGTGGATAACCTTGTTGATAATACTTTATAGCCACACACCACATCTAAAGTGCAAAATGTGGATAACTTTTAATGTATATAGTTGAGAAGTGTTTTTATATAATTTGATTTTTGCTTTTATAGCTGTTTAACTTGAAAATACCTACACATCCACGAGGATTTTTGTTCTAAGGCAAAAAGACCGTGGGGGTGTGGGAGTTTTCAAGTTAAACAGCTTATCAACAAAAGAAATTTGTATTGGAGGAAGTGTTTAAATGAACACAACTGCATTGTTAAACTCGCCGCCATCTTTAGCCGATAATTATTGGGAAGCTGTTGTTTTATATTTACAACAAGGCACTTTAAACCCAGCTGCCTTTGCATCTTGGATAGCCCCTTTAAAGCCTTTAAAAATCGAAAATAACAATTTTGTTTTGGTGGCAAAAGATGAACATGTTAAAACAACGGTAAACAGCCGCTACCTTACCAAAATAGTAGGTGCTTTTAAGGTTGTTTGCGGTAAAGATTATCACGTTAATATTATTTTAGAATCTGAGATTGAAAATCAAAAAAATGTAATTGAAAAGAAAAGCCCAAACTTAGAAGGCACAAACCTAAAGGCCAAGTTTGTTTTTGATAGCTTTGTTAGTGGTAAATCTAACCAGTTTGCTTATGGGGCCTCTTTAGCTGTGGCTGAAAACCCAGGTGTAAGCTATAACCCCTTGTTTATACACGGTAATGTTGGCCTTGGCAAAACCCACCTAATGCACGCTATAGGCAATTATGTGCTTCAAAACAACCCTGACGCTAAGGTTTTATACACCTCAACAGAAAGCTTGATGAATGAGTTTGTAAACGCCATTAGAAGAGATAAAAACCAAGAGTTTAGAGACAAATACCGCAAGGTGGATGTTTTGCTTGTTGATGATATACAGTTTTTAGGTGATAAAGAAGGTATACAGGAAGAATTTTTTCATACCTTTAATGCCTTACATAGTGATAGTAAACAAATTGTTTTAACATCAGACAAGCCCCCTTCGGAGCTTAAATCTGTTGAAGATAGGCTACGCTCTCGTTTTGCAAGTGGGCTGCCTGTAGATATTATCTCCCCCGATTTTGAAACACGCTCTGCCATCCTTTTGAATAAGGTTGAAAGCGAGGGTGTTGATGTTGAGCCTGAGGTGATTGATTTTATCGCAAAAAATATTCTTTCTAATATAAGGGAGCTTGAGGGGGCTTTAAACACAGTAACGGCTCGCGCAAAGCTTACAGGCAGCAAGTGTACCCTAGAGTTTGCTCAAAAAGCTTTGGAAGATATGGTTAAACAAAAAGAGCGACGTGAGGTGGATGTAGCCTATATACAAGAGACTGTAGCAAACTACTACAACCTTACAGTTGACGATATAGTAAGTAAAAAACGCACAGCGAATGTTACATATGCACGCCATGTGGCCATGTATCTTTCTAGGATGATATTAGATAAACCTTTAAAAGATATAGGTAAAGATTTTGGCGGCAAAGACCATACAACCATCATCCATGCGGTGGATAAAATAACATCTAATTTAGAAAAAAATAAAAGCCTTAAAAAAGAGCTTTCTGAGCTTGAGAAAAAAATAAGGGCTTAACACTATCCTCAAACCAAAACCCATCCAATCTTGCACGCCTTTTTACCCTCTAGCTTCTCGCTAAAATCTTATGCACCTTTTGGGTGCACCACGATTTTTAGCACTTCGCTAGAGAACAAAAATTCGCACAATCTTGTATAGGTTTTAGATTGAGAATGGTATTTGATGTGTTGATTATATTGTTGAAATTGTGTTAGTAGGGTGTTAACTTTTGAAGTAAAATTGTGGAATAGTATTTTTTAAAAAAACTTTTGTGGATGTGTTGGAAAAGGGAGTTGTTTTTCAATAGATTTTCAGATGGTTTTCCTAAAGGGTTTTTGTTTTAAGTTGTGGGTTTGGGGTGTGTTTTCACAAATCCACAATGCCTACTACTATCACTACTAAAAAATAATATATGATATGTATGTAGGGTATAAAGTTTAGTGGATAAAAATATGAGGTGGATAAAATGAAAATTGAGATGAAGATAACCTGCTCTAAAAATTTATTACTTGAGAACCTTGGTTTGGTATCAAGAGTTTCTGGTGCTAAAACAACTGTGCCTATTTTAGAGTGTTGCCTTTTAGTGGCTTCTAAAGAGGGTTTGGTTTTAACAACAAAAGATAACGAAATGGCAATAAAAACAAATAATATAGAAAGTGATGTAGAGGTAGAGGGCTCTATAGCTTTAGACACTAAAGTATTTTTTGATATAGTGCGTGGTTTGCCTGGGCCTAATATAGAGATATTTAGTGATGAGAAAAACCTAACTACAATCAAATCAGGTAAGTCTGAATTTAAGATTTTGGGGATGGACGGGGCGGACTTCCCTGAGTGGCCACAAACTAATAAAAATCAAGAATATAAGCTGCCTTCAGCTATTTTTAAAAATATGATTAGGCAGACTGTGTTTTCCGTCTCCCAAGATGATTCTAGGCCTACTTTAAAGGGTCAGTTGTTAGATATAAAAGATGGTGTTTTGACTTTGGTGGCTGTAGATGGTTTTAGAATTTCTTTAAGAAACCATCTGTTAGACACTTGCTTTGGTGATGTTAAAATGGTTATACCTGGCAGAAGCATGTCAGAGCTTGGTAAGGTTTTATCACCTGATGCAGACTCTTTTGTTAATTTTTATTATAACGACAACCACACACTTTTTGAGCTTGAAAACTGCACTATCCTCACCAACCTTCTTGAAGGTGAGTTTTTAAATTATGAAAATATGTTTAGCAACGAAACCACAACAATCATCACCCTAGATAGAGCTGAAGCCTGCGAGAGCATTGATAGAGCCATGCTTATATCAAAAGATGCTAAAAAAAGCCCAGTGAAGCTTAAAATTGAAGAGTCTATCATGTCTATTAGCTCTAATGCAGAGCTTGGCTCATCCTACGAGGAGATGGGCATTTTACAAGATGGCAACAATATTGAGATTGCCTTTAACCCTAAATACCTAACAGAAGCCATGAAGGTGCTTGATTACGAAAAAATCACCATGTCTTTTACCTCCCCCCTTTCGCCTTGTGTTATACAAGTTGAGGGGAGCGACGCATACAAATATTTGGTGCTGCCGTTAAGGCTACGTAACTAACCATGTATATTACAAAAGTATCTCTAAGCAACTTTAGAAATATATCTGAAACGGAGGTTAACCTTGGAGAGGGCATCAACATCTTTTTTGGAGACAATGGTCAAGGTAAAACCAACTTTTTAGAGTCCATATATTTTGCATCTATGGGTCGCTCTCACCGAACGGCTAAAGATAAAGATTTAATAAAAATCGACGAGAAGGCTGCCCTTGCAAGGGTTTGTGTTCAAAATGAAAGGCATCAAGATAATATATCTTTTGAGATTGAAAAAGAATCTAAAAAGATAGCTGTAAACAGCACCCCTATCAAAAAGTTGGGCGAGCTTTTTGGGCATTTGTTATGTGTTATTTTTTCACCTGAAGACCTATCTTTGTTAAAGATGGGCCCTCAGGTGCGTCGTCGTTTTATGGATATGGAGCTGTGCCAGCTTTACCCGTCTTATTATTATAACTTGCGGATGTATTATAGTGTTATACGCCAGCGAAACAACCTTTTGCGAGCTGTGAAAGCCACGCCGTCTCTGATGGATACATTAGATATTTGGGAAGAGCAAATGGTGGCATATGGCATACCTATAATGGAGGCTAGGGAGAGGTTTATTAAAAAAATATCCACCATAGCCGAAAAAAACCAAAGTGAGATAACAGGCGGCAAAGATAAGTTGGAGGTAATATACAAAAACCATGTAGATTGTGATTTGTTTTTAGACAAGCTTATAAAAAACCGCAATTTAGACATTTTGCGTGGCTTTACCTCTGTGGGCATACATAAAGATGATGTGGAGTTTAAAATAAACGACAAGGCTGCAAAAAACTATGCCTCTCAAGGGCAACAGCGTACAGCTGCCCTATCTATAAAACTGGCAGAGATTGATTTGATAAAAGAAGAAAGAGGGCAAACCCCCGTGCTTTTGCTGGATGATTTGCTGTCTGAACTTGATGCCACAAGGCAAGAATATTTAATGGATAAAATCAAAGGTTTGCAAAGTATTATAACCATGACGGGTGCTGAGGGCAACTTTAAAAAATACATAAGTGTAGAAAAGGCCGAGACCTTTAAAGTAGAGCAAGGAAAGCTTGACAAAATCCATAAAATGTAATATAATTATAGGATGTTATGATAACCCCCCTAGTCGTCATCCCGTATCCTTAGCTTCCCTCGCGTCATTGCGGGCTTGACCCGCAATCCCCTTCCTTTCTGAATTATATCAGGAAGGAAGGGGATCCTGAATCAAGTTCAGGATGACAATGGACACAGCTATCCACCCACGTAGAAGGGTGAGGCTTGACATGGGATTTATGTATGATAGTGGACACCCAGCTAGGTCTGCCCTTCTCCAAGTAGATCCTGAGTCAAGCTCAGGATGACGACTAGGGGAGGCTCAGGATGATGGTGAGGGATGGGATGGTATTCAGAGTAACAAGGATGAAATATAAACTCGAGGTGAACAAATGAATGAAATAGACGAAAATCAAAACTATAATGAGCATAATATAGAGGTTTTAGAGGGCTTAGAGGCTGTTCGCCTTCGCCCTGGTATGTATATAGGCACTACGGATTCTAAAGGCTTACACCATCTTGTTTATGAGATTGTAGACAATGCGGTGGATGAGGCCTTAGCTGGTTTTTGTAATGAAATCGGCGTAACAATCCTACCTGGGGATGGGGTGCGTATTTCAGATAACGGCCGAGGCATACCCATCGGCATACACCCTACCAAGGGTATACCTGCTGTTGAGGTGGCTTTTACCCTACTCCACGCAGGGGGTAAATTTGGCGGAGAAAACAGCGGCTATAAGGTGTCTGGCGGCTTACATGGCGTTGGTGCTTCTGTTGTAAATGCCTTATCTGATAGTTTGGTTGTTGAGATACACGACGGCACAAACAAGCATGAAATAGGCTTTGAGCGGGGCGACCGTGTAAAAGAGCTTACAAACATGGGTGCAACCTCTCAAAGGGGCACTACCATCACCTTTCAGCCTGACCCTACAATTTTTGAGAACACCGAATATGACTTTAGAGTGCTTAAAAAACGCCTACAAGAGATTGCCTTTCTCACAAAAGGTCTTAAAATTGTTTTACGTGATGAGAGACCAAGTGAGCATGAAGAGGTTATTTTTGAATATGAGGGTGGTTTAAAACAGTTTGTAGAGCATATAAACCAAGATAAAGACCCTGTTTTTGACCAAGTGTTCTACGTGGAGCAAGTGAAAAATGATATATCTTTAGAGATTGCGTTGCAATATAACGATGGCTATGCGGAGAACACATACACCTATGCCAACAACATACACACCATAGAGGGCGGCAGCCATTTGGTGGGCTTTCGTGCGGCTTTAACTAAAACCATAAACGACTATGGCCGTAAGTTTAACATCCTTAAAGAGGCAGACTCTAACCTGTCTGGTGAGGATGTGCGTGAGGGGCTGGCTTGTGTTATAAGTGTTAAAATCACCAACCCCCAATTTGAAAGCCAAACAAAAATAAAGCTTACAAACCCCGAAGTACGCACCGTTGTAGAATCCGCCATGAATGAATATTTTGCTTACTTTCTTGAAGAAAACCCCGCTGTTGGCAAAATAATTATTGAGAAATCTCTAATGGCACAAAGGGCTAGGGATGCCGCAAAAAAAGCTAGAGAGCTTGTACGCCGCAAATCCGTACTTGAAGGGGGTCGCTTGCCAGGTAAGCTTGCAGACTGCTCTGAGAAAGACCCAGCAAAAAGTGAGATATACATTGTTGAGGGAGACTCGGCAGGAGGTAGTGCAAAAGGCGGGCGAGACCCTAAAACACAGGCTATCCTCCCCCTTCGTGGTAAAATCCTCAATGTGGAGAAAAGCCGCCTTGACAAGATATTGATGAATGAGGAGATAAAGAACCTTATAACCGCCTTTGGCACAGGTATTCATGATGATTTTAACATTGAGAAGCTTCGCTATCACAAAATAATGTTGATGACGGATGCGGATGTAGACGGCAGCCATATTTGCACTCTACTTCTCACTTTCTTATATCGCTTTATGCCTGAGCTTATAAAGGGTGGCTATGTGTATATCGCCCAACCGCCGCTGTTTAAGGTGGAAAAGGGCAAAGAAGTACATTATGTATACCCAGGCGGCACAATAGGCAAAGAGCTTGATGAGTTTTTTGATATACATGGCAGAGAGGGCGTTAAAGCCATACAACGTTATAAAGGCTTGGGTGAGATGAATGCAGACCAGCTTTGGGACACAACGATGAACCCTGAAACTCGCCTGTTAAAGCGTGTAGAGCTTGTGGACGCCTATGAGGCAGACCTTATCTTTACCCAGCTGATGGGGGATAAAGTAGAGCCTAGGAAGAAGTTTATACAAGATAACTATGCTAATGTTGTGAATTTGGATGTGTAATTATTAAGTGTCATCCCCAACTTGATTGGGGATCTCCTTATACTAATTGCTTAATGGTAAGTGAATAATGCTAGGGAGATCCCCAATCAAGTTGGGGATGACTACGTTAATGTTGTGAACCTTGACGCATAGCCATCCTTCCACACCGTCATTATTAATCACCCCTACCGTCATCGAGCCTGTCCTGAACTTGATTCAGGATGCTTGACACGGGATCTAATTGGAG
>WQVB01000031.1 GCA_009781815.1 Defluviitaleaceae bacterium | reverse complement strand
TCTTCCATTGTTTTCTCGTTACGTTTACGAGAAAATTGAACAAGCCAACGCAAGCCTAAAGCTTGGCGTCTATCAGGGCGAATTTCGATTGGCACTTGGTAGGTCGAGCCGCCAACACGGCGTGCTTTAACCTCAACGTTTGGTATTATGTTGCCCAAAGCCGTCTCGAAAGATGCAAGGGGGCTCTCCCCATTCTTTTCTTTTACACGTTCAAAGGCACCATAAACGATACCTTGAGCAGTTCCTTTTTTGCCATCCAGCATAATAGTGTTGATAAGCTTTGTAACAAGCTTGCTGCTGTAAAGTGGGTCTGCTAAAACTTCTCTTTTTGGGACATGTCCTTTTCTAGGCACTCCTCTTCCCTCCTCTCGGGTACTCAAGCTCTCGCTAGAAAGCCTGTGGTGCCTGTTCTAGAGGTTGCAGTTTATCAGCGATGGCTGTCTCGTGTACGCACTCTGAATATCATTGTAGGGAACGCATTTATGCGTTCCGCCATTCAGGTAGGTACACTATCACAACAAGCAAGTAATTGCGGAACCTTGAATCAAGTTTAAGTAAGACCCCTAAATGCGTTGCCTGCAAGGTTACGTGCCATCCTCGATACTCTCCAAGCTCTAGAACAAGCAATTGTTTTAATTCGTCATTGCGGGCTTGACCCGCAATCTCACGATGTTGATTTTGTAAAGGTAAAGCCTATTTCTTCGGTCTCTTAGCTCCATATTTAGAGCGAGCTTGCATACGGCCAGCAACTGCAGCTGCATCCATAGCACCTCTTAAAATATGATAACGCACACCAGGTAAATCACGTACACGACCACCACGGATTAAAACCACGCTATGCTCTTGCAAGTTGTGGCCTTCACCAGGTATATACGCCATAACTTCCATGCCGTTTGAAAGACGCACCCTAGCTATTTTACGCATGGCTGAGTTTGGTTTTTTAGGCTTTTCAGTTCTAACTGTTGTGCAAACGCCACGTTTAAAGGGGCTTGACGCATCATAACGCTTTTTCTTCAAAGTGTTTAAACTTTTTTGAAGAGCAGGTGCAGTAGAGCGACGAACCTTTTGCCCACGGCCTTTTTTAACCAATTGATTATAAGTTGGCATTCTTTTTCTCCTTTCCTCATTTATTTAAAAACATACCCGACTATTATATCACCCCAAAATGCCCTTGTCAACAAATATTTTCGTAATGGAGTGGACATATCACACTCAACTGTCATCCTGAGCTTGACTCAGGATCTAATTGGAGGAGGGCACAATCCTAAATCGAGGCATACACCATCCCGCATAGATCCTGAGTCAAGCTCAGGATGACGACTTAGGGGGGCTTGAGGGCGTTTCGCTACAAGTCTAGTGGTGAATGATGGACGTCAATCCACTTTGTCCGCTCCCCTTTGGAAAATATATATTGACATATTGTATGTTGCATGTTATCATTAACAAAAGAGGAAGTGCGTAAACACTCCCTCGATTTAAGCTTATTGTTTGGCAGGCACTGCAACCTTGTAATTGATTGCAAACGACAATTTAAAAATAAAGCATCGCTATATACCTTCCACGGCAAGCGACGCTTTATTTTTTATGTATGAAAATATCTTTCAAAACAAGTGCTATGTTAAATATAGCCAAGGCTATCATAGCTGAAAAATAAAGGTTTTGTAGCATATGCACTCCCTTCTAGGAGATTATATAATCTCAAAAAGGCTGCAAATGCCTGCCGTTGCCAACAATAAGCTTGTGCATATTCTATCACAGCTAAAATCAACTGTCAACAAAAAACGACCCTTAAACATGGGGTCGTTTTTGATATTATCTTGAGATTTCCACCGCATAATCCTGATTGTTACTAGGGTTTACATATACCACCGCACTATAGTCTTCTTTGCTCGGCACATCAGCCCATTCGTGCATAAAGTTTTCGCTTCTAACCGTGCGGGTTGCACCTTCTTTGTTCGTGTAAGAACATTCTGCGAAAATTGACGAAGAGTTTACAAAGTTTACGCCCACATGGCGGTGCAGCTTTTTAATTTCACATTCAAATTTTTCTCCTCGGTCTTTTAGCCTAGCTAATTTGTCTTGCTGCTTGCGGCAAGCCCCTCTAAAGCCAGCAGATATGGCTAACAATATCAAGCTTGGCAAAGCAAGGGATGCAGCTGTGATTAAAAGGGAAAACCTAGCAATGTCATGGTCGATAAAAAAGCGTGTGCCAAAAACTATTAGTGCCGCTCCAAAAATACACAATCCAACTATACCAAGAATGTTGCTAATTACTTTGTTAGTGCTTCTAATCATCTTATTATTCTCCTTTAAAGTTAATCTTCTTCGTTATTTTTTATTACAAATTGAGAAAGCGGTTTTTCTTCTCTAATATGTGCAAGCCAGCGGGCCGTGGTGTAGTTCATCTGCATTGCATAATATAGTGTAGATTCCGCAAAATAATCTCTCTTGCTAGCGTCCTGCTTGAGGATGTGCTTTTCTATCTCTTTTGTTATTTGTATCCCTTGGTTAGATAAAATCTCACACTCCATCAACCTTTTGTCTCGCACATCTTCTGGTAGCTTGCCATAAAAAAATATACGAGAAAGTTGCTCCTCTGCCGCCATGGTCATCAAAACAGGGGTGGATAGCCACTCTATAAAGGCTCCTTTTCCCTCCTTTGTCGCCTTGTAGTATATTTTTTGGCGTTTTCCTTGCATTTCTTCTCTTGTGAGTAGGTGTCCATTTTCTGTCATGGTTTTAAGGGTTGGATACATTCGCCCATAGCTTATTTTATAAAAATTACCTATGCCGCCTTCTGCTTCTTTTTTAATATCATAGCCTGTGGCTTCTTTATCAAAAAGCAGCCCTAGCAAAACATAATTTAGCATTGTTTGCCTCCCTCCAATATATATTATAGATATATCATATCATTATATCTATCCCTTGTCAATCCCTGATTTTAAAAAAATAAAAAAGCGTTGCCGTCTCACATCGTCATTCCGTGCTTACGTCATTCTGATTTGCACTCACATCGTCATTGCGGGCTTGACCCGCAATCTCCTTTACTTGCAATTGCTTATTTTAAAGCGATAAGTATATTGAGATTGCGGGTCAAGCCCGCAATGACGAACTAGAGCAGTCAGCAAATTGAATAACATGTCCCATGCTTGACACGGGATCTCCCTAGCATAACGTACAACCCACTAAGCAATTAGTATAGGGAGATCCCGCATCGAGTGCGGGATGACGATGTAGGGTGGCTTCACTATAAGTATCATGAGGATAGGGGGGACGCTTGTTAATCACTAATTTTAAAAAATAAAAAGCGTCCCCCTTATGAGAAAACGCTTTTTATTGATCGATTTTTTTCAAATCTTCAACATAATTTAAATTCGTAAACATTTTAAGAGACGGGTCAAAGCTACAACTTTCTTCATGGGGCATATATGCTACATCAAGCTCCGCCAAAATATCCCTTATTTTATAGCTTTGTTTTTTTAAATGTTCCTCAAAAGCCCCTAAAGCATCAACGCTATAAAAAGCATAAAGCACCTCCGAAAACTCGCCGCATTTAGGGATAAGTGCGTGGGGGTTTTGACCTTTTTCAACCATAACCTCAAGGGTTTGTTTCATGTGGTTTATATGGTTTATATCCAAAAGAGGCATGTCAACAGCCACAACAAAAACATAACGAGAGCAAGCATTAGACAAAGCAGCATGTATAGCGGCTGCAGGGCCAAAATTGCCCTTATGCACATCCTCCACAATATTCATGCCAAAGCTTGCAAACTTGCCCCTATCGTGGGCGCATAGACGCACTTGGTCAAATGCCTCTTCAAGCTTGCTTCTCATTGTATCTATCACAAAATCATCTTCAATTTTAAGCATTGATTTGTCAAAGCCCATGCGGCGGCTCTTTCCACCACATAATATAAAAGCATCGCCAAAGTTTTTCATTATGTACCTCTGATATTTAGTCATCCTAAAACAATACTGATTAATAATATCATAACCTCACGGCAAAAGCAACTGATTTCCCTAAGTAGGAGTGAACATAATGCGCTGAACTGTCATCCTGAACTTGATTCAGGATCCCCTTCCTCCCTGAACTATCACGACTAGGAAGGGGATTGCGGGTCAAGCCCGCAATGACGAGGGAGAGTTATCAGTGCGACATGTCCACACCGCCCTAAGTCGTCATCCCGTGCTTGACACGGGATCTAATTGGAGGAGGGCAGCCTTAGTTGGGGTTGTACACTATCATACATAGATCCCGTGTCAAGCACGGGATGACGACTTGGGGGGGATGACGGTATGAGGTGGTTTGGCTACAAGTTTATTAAGATGATGCAACAAAAAACCGACGCCAAAAAGGCATCGGTTTTGATATTTACCTAGCTATATCCCCAGGTTGTGAGTTTGGTCTTTCTAACACCGTCCAATCTCTTGGGTCTATAAGCTCTATCCATCTTTTATGCACCCCATTTGCATGCATTTCAAAATAGTTAGAGTTTGTGGCTTCTTGAATATAAAGGTAGAACCACGCATTTACGTCCATATTATCAGGCCATGTTATCATGCCTGGCAACAGGTCGTCTGCCGTTTCAGGGCGGCGGAGCAAAATGCGGTTGATAATAGCCGCAACCTCCGCCCTTGTTATAGCTTGATTAGGGGCAAATGTGCCGTTGGGGAAGCCTTGTATCCACCCAGCACCTGCTGCTATGTTTATCTCCCTAGCTGCCCAATGACCATATATATCAGGGAAGGCATAAGCCCCAATTTCAGGGAAGTCTGTGAAAAAGCGTGTCATCATAGCAGCAAACTCCGCCCTTGTAATTGGCCTGTTTGGCTCAAAGCTACCATCAGGCATGCCAAGCAACACCCCCGCATTTGCCATAGTTGATATAGCGTTGTTAAACCATTGGTTAAGCTCTACATCACTAAAGGGGTTATCTTGCGTCCACACTTGGGCTCTATATTCATCCGAAACTAACCTAAAAAGGATGGTGGCAACCTCAGCCCTTGTTATGCTATCATTAGGGCGAATAAAGCAATTAACATCGCCGATGAGGTAAGCATGATGGATAGGGTTAAAAGGTATAACCGACGTTGGAGGGGTTGTAGGTGTGCCTTGGCCGCCTCCGCCAGGTGTGGTGATGATTGGTCTATCAGGGCTGATGCCCTCATTTTCTCTATCGTTATACATACGTAAGAAGTTATTGATAAGCACATTATCTGGTGCGTCAGCCGAGACTATAAAGCTAAACACCATTTCATCACCCAAGCCAAAACCTACAGGCACATCTCCAAAGAAAAGACCGATATGGGTATAGTGAAGGTTACCAGGTTGTGGCAGGCTAAAGGTAAATGGTGCATTTGCAGGCACATTTTCAGCATGGGTTTGCCAAGAGCCGTTGTTTACCCTATATCTCACATCAAAAGTTACGCCTGCAGCATTTGTAAAGGCTGGCAAGCTGGCAGATGTAAAGTTTAAGCCAGCACTCGGCATGTCGATTATAGCAAAGTTTGTAACCGCCACATCCCTCGGGTTATGAAAACCACGAAGAGTCCAGTTGATGGTGTCTCCAACGCTCACCACCATTCTATCAGGGTTTTTAACAAGCCCTTGGGTGAAAAGGTCTACACGGTTGGTGGTCTCTCCATTTACAATAGCCGTGTTTCTAAATATGCGGTTGTATTCGCCCGCAGGCAGCGGGTCAACAGTTACTTGGAAAGACACAGCCACAATAGACCCTTGAGCAATAGACGGCACGCTCCAAGTAAGGGTGCTGCCAGCTATAGCAGGTGTTATAGATGTGCTTGCCGCTCCATTAATAGTGGTTGTAGCACTACCCTCCACCAGCGTCATCCCCGCTGGTATGGTATCAACTATAGTAACCTGCCCAGATGCATCGTCGCCGTTGTTTCTCACGGTTATGGTATAGGTTACAACCTGCCCCACAGCAACGTGGCTGTTGTGGGCTGGGTTGGCAGCTTTACTTATAACAAGGTTGTAGCTTGGCTCGCCACCGCCTTGAGAGGGGGTGAATGTCCAATTACCTACAAAATGCACATTGTTGCTGGGCATGTTAAAAGGCGTTGTTCCGCTTGCCCCTGCTGATGTGGTAGCCCACCCGCCAAACGCCCATGTGCCTGTTTCATCACTTATTGTGGTTGGGCTGATTGGCGTTGCTGACACATTAGCCGTGCCTGCGTCAATGTTCCTTGTAGCTGGCAGAGTAGCCCCTGTAGGCACATTGCCCGTAAATTGATAGGTTATATCAAATGTTGCGGCAACAAATGTCCAATTTCCTACAAAGTGTACATCATTGCTTGGCATGGCAAATGGTGCTGTTGCACTTGCCCCTGTAGATGTGGTCGTCCACCCACCAAAAGTCCACGTTCCAGCAGGTGTGGTTATCGTTGCTGGCACAACCGATGTAGGTGTTATGTTGGCTGTGTTTGTGGCGATGTTTCTTGCCGCTGGCAAAGCCGCAGCCGCTGGCACCTCTCCAGTAAACTCATAAGTTATATCAAATGTTGTAGCAACAAATGTCCAGTTGCCTACAAAATTCACATCATTGTTTGGCATGGTAAATGGTGTTGTTGGGTTCGCCCCTGTAGATGTGGTGGTCCATCCACCAAATGTCCATGTGCCTGTTGCATCATTTATTGTAGTAGGATCTATCGACGTTGGCGACACATTAGCCGTGCCTGCATCAACACTCCTTGTAGCTGGCAATATAGCCCCCGCAGGCACATCACCCGTAAACTGATAATTTATATCAAACCTAGCCACCTCAAACGCCCAGCTACCAGCAAACTCTACATTGCTGTTTGGCATCACAAAGGTAGGCCCCGTAATAGTCGGGTGGCTCCACCCGCTAAACGTCCACACACCAGCCACACCAGCTGCATTTGTGGTAGATGGCGTTGTAGGCACAGCCGCAACAGTTACAGTCGCCCCATTTGTTGCATTTTGCGGCGATGCTGGCATGCCGTTAACAACAGGCGGCACAGCCCCGCTTACATTATATATCACACTAGACGTACCTGCCGTAAACACCCAGCTACCCGTAAACTCTACATTGCCATCAGGCATAGTAAAGCTCGGCCCAGTGATAGTTGCATGGTTCCACCCGTTAAAACTCCACGACCCCACAACCCCCAAAGCATTGGTTGTCGACGTAGTGGTCGGCACAGCCTCAACCGTTGCAGGGTCGCCCGCATACACCGTTTGTGGCGATGTGGGCATACCATTCACAACAGCAGGTGCCACACCCGTAACCGTATAGGTTATAGTGCGTTGGTTTCTCGTCCACCCTGCATATACCTGCGTTACACCCGTTGCCACCGCAGCATCAAAGTCAAACTCCGTGCCGCCTGCCGATGTTGTAAACCAGCCTGCAAAGGTATAGTTTGTGCGTGTTGGCGGGGTCGTCGGTGCTGCAACCGTGCCACCCCCAGCAACTGGAACATACTCAAACACCCCATCGCTACCTGTGTAGTTATAGTTAAACACCACATAATTCCACAACCTCATAGCCGCTGGCGTGCTACGGCGGCGTGCCGCATTGCCAAGCACACTACTAAACGTAAGCGGTGCATATGCGTTTATCATCCCTGCCATATCTTGCGTATCTGCACCAGCGGGCAAGGCAAGGTTTAAGGTGAAGTATCCTACCTCCTGCGGGGCAATGTTCCTATAGCTTTGGATAAACACCATACGAACCTGCGACCAATCCACCACATCCCCCTCACTTACAAGGTTTGGGTGAAATGGGTTAAAAGTATAATCCGTAGAGTAATATATTCTAAAGCCTGGTATAGTTTCAACTGGCCCCGTCAGTTCTAAGGTAAACTCAAACGGCTCACGCTGCACCTCCGCCCTTAAATCCGCTTCAGGTATTTGTTCAAGTGGCAACATATAGCCTTCACGTGGTATAGGTATAAAAGCATGAAACTGCCCAACATTGTCGTTGGTAGGGTTAAAATATCTAAGCTCTTGCTGTATAGTGCTACCAGGTACCATATTTAATATGCCAGCACCTGCCCAGTTGTGAGCAGTTGCATAATCGAGTATATTGCCATTAGCACCTATGCTACGGGTTGCTACAGTAGTTATAAGGCTTGCAGATTCTATTATGTTAACAACTCTTGTAGATCCAAAAACCTCACGATTAGCACCTATTTCACGTATACGAGGGGGACGTGTGCCGCAGTCTATAGTAAAGTTTGGGTTAAACACTTGGCGGTTTGTATCAACCCCATGCGGACGCACACCATCATACATTGGCACCATCATAATAATTTGGTTTGCGGGAATATTTTGCGTGGCTGCCCATGGTACTGCCCTAATATCAAAGTCAACATTTATTGCCGAATAGTTACGCAAGCCAGTGCCAGCAATGGCAAAATCAGCTTGACTATGACCACTAATCGCATGTGGAATTGCAATGCGGAATGCTTGTGAGCCTGTGCTGTCCACAATTGGCGTAACAGTGATTCCATTGCCATCAGTCCAAGTGTTACCACCCCATCTCACTGCTATGGTATCTTGGTTTATTTCAAAAACGTTAAGTGGTGCACGCAAATAAATATAGTGGCCTTTAAGTGCAGTTACATGGGTGTTTGTGCCACGCCACTCTGCGGAGGATGACGAAAACCCGAAACTCCTGCGGCTCCAGTCTGCACCACCAACAAAAGTAGCATCAAGCCCTGTAGAATTAGTAAACACTTGAAATCTTTCATACGCTAGACCACGATTTTCAATGGGTCGCACATCTGTAACTAAACTACGCAGGCTATACGGGCTGTTGTCTGCAATTTCTGGCGGGTTTTGCACAATGCCATCAGGGCTTGTTGCACAGCGTTGACCCGCTATTGCTCTGATGGAAAATGAACTTACGCTATGATCTAACAATTGACCCAAAAAGAAAAAGTCTGTAGCGGTACGAGAGTTTAATTGGCTTTCGACATTAGAAAAGCCCTCTTGCACGATACCTGCCAGCTCGTAGTATATTTCTGTTATAAATTCACTAGGTTGCAAAGCACCTAAAAAGTTAATGTTAACTGTTTGGTTTGGTCTATTTGCAAGAAATGTTGTGGGTGCTGTAATAGCAACGTCGGCATGTGGCAAAGTAATTACATTGCCAAGGTTTGTATATGCACGCAAATATCCCAAGCCTTGTGTGCCGACAGGCAAACGCATAGCTTGCACACCAATGGCAGGGTCGTCAAAGAAAATACGTATGGCTTGCTCATATAATTCGTCTGCAAATTCATTGCGGAATAAGAACCCACTAAGAAAGTCCAACCCTGCCGCCGTTGGTATAGATGAGTGGCGAAAGTTTTGCGAAATTGGTCGCAGGTCTAAGCGATTTATAAAAGGTGCCGCAATGCGAATATTGCCAAATGCATTGCCACGCTCTATTGTACTTTCCGTGCCGCCTGGTAATGGTGTTATAGGGCTTTGATTTTGTTGCACAGCAATTGGGTCATATGTTCCAGGCGTGGCATCCATTGGTATCGTGCCATACATATAGAATCTAGTGCCGTTATGAGCGGAGTTTGGCTGCAAAAGACTTATGGTGAGAACTTGAAGGCTACTGTTTGTTGGGTGGTCAGTTA
>WQVB01000030.1 GCA_009781815.1 Defluviitaleaceae bacterium | reverse complement strand
CCTTATGAGAGGTTTTATAGACTTTAGAGGATGCTTTGGTGTTTTGTTGCGGTTGGGTTGACAAGTTAGCCCCTACGGGGTGGTGCATTTTGGTTTATTTTGTTATAGGTATATTACGTATACGCAGAGTCTGCCCTCGACTTAATTTAAAATCTCACCAGACGCCTCATCAAGCGTATTTTGACGGCTTCAAAAAATTTCTTAAAATTTTTCAAAAAACTATTGACAATACCTATTAGGTATAATATAATAACAATATACCTAATAGGTATAATAATAAAAAATGAGTGGAGAAGATATTATGGAAAATTTTGAAAAGCAATTAGAGGGTTCATATGTTGTGCCTGGTTTATTAGTTGGAGGTTTCGCAGCATTAGGCACCACCATAGGCGGCTTGCTAGGCTTTTTCTTAAGCGGAGGCATTGGCCAGTTTTTAAGCCAAGGCTGGGCTTGGACAATATTCGGCGTGGTTGCTGGCTCTTTGTTAAGCTCTAGCATAGGCCTTATAGCCTTTGCCCTTCATATAAGAAAAATCAAAAACAGCTTAAGCCAATAATGAGGGGGATGTTATGAGCACAATTATTTCAGTATCAAATCTAAAAAAATCTTACAAAGATAATGAGGTTTTAAAGGGCATTAGCTTTGATGTAAAGCAAGGGGGCATCTTTGCTCTTCTAGGCTCTAACGGAGCTGGAAAAACTACAACAATCAATATACTGGCAACCCTTCAAAAAGCAGATGGCGGCGAAGCATCCATTTGCGGGTATGATTGCTTTTCGCAACAAAGGGATGTTAAAAAATCCATAAGCCTAACGGGGCAATATGCAACGGTAGACGGCTCTTTGACGGGTAGAGAAAATTTAAAGCTTATAGGCAGGTTAAAGCATATTAAAAACCCACAAGAAAAAGCCCGAGAGCTGTTAGAAAAGTTTAACCTAACCGACGCTGCCGACAAGCCTGCCAGCACATATTCTGGAGGGATGAGAAGGCGTTTAGACATCGCTATGAGCCTGATTGGAGACCCTAAAATAATCTTTTTAGACGAGCCAACAACAGGCCTTGACCCTCAAAGCAGAATAGCCATGTGGGAGCTGGTAAAAGAAATGTCAAGCCAAGGCATCACCATATTTTTGACAACCCAATATCTTGAAGAGGTAGAGCATCTAGCGGATGATATTGCGATTTTGCATGAGGGAAAAATCGTCGCCCATGGCACGTCAGATGAGCTTAAAGAAATGCTGCCACAAGGCATGCTTAAGATCACCTTCCCCTGCCTTGACAGCTTTCTTAAAGCCAAATCGCAGCTGGATAGATATTCAATCGCAAACGAAGACGAAAAAGAGTATAGCATATCCATTTTAACCAGCGGAAAAGTTGATGAGATAACAAATATCTTGTTAGGCTTTAAAAGCAATAACATAGAGCTTAAAAATTTTGAGCAATTAAAGCCCACATTAGAAGATGTATTTTTAACAATCATAGGATATGAAAAGGATGGTGGCAAATAATGCAAAACACAATAAAAGATATTAAAACAATGTCATGGAGGTGTATGCTAAACGCCATTAAAACTCCAGACTCCCTAATCATGAGCTTAGTTGTGCCTGTAATTTTACTGCTAGTTTTTGTAAATGTTTTTGGCGGCTCTATGGACATTGGCGGCTACAACTTTGTAAACTTCATCATCCCTGGCATCATGGTCAACTGCCTTATACAAAGCTCGTCCTCTACAGGTATAGGCGTTAACAAAGACATGACAACAGGCATTGTAACCCGTTTTCGCAGCATGGACATCTCAAATGTAGCCTTTTTGGCAGGTCATGTTTTAGTAGCTTTTATCAAAGGCATGGCCACCGTGGCTATCCTTATAGGCGTGTCCTTTCTTGTGGGCTTTAGACCCCTGGCAGACCTGCCCCAGTGGCTTTTTATAATAGGCCTTATAATGCTTTTTGTCATGGCTAACACTTGGCTCGCCGTAATGCTAGGCGTGATGATGAAATCAGCAGAAAGCGTAGGCGGCTTTATAGCGTTTTATGCCGTTTTGGTCTTTCTCTCTCCAGGTATGGCACCGACGGAAAACATGCCACGTGCTTTGCAAATCTTTGCAGAAAACCAGCCAATGGCACCTTTCATCACCTCCATACGCTCTTTAGTAAACGGCCATGCTCCCCAAGGTGATCAGGTGCTGGCAACCCTTTTATGGTGGGGCGGCATCTTGATATTAACTTTCATAGCAACTGTTTATGCTTATAAAAAGAAACTAACCGTCTAAAACGGGCTAACAAAAGAAAGGGGTAGCACTCAAATGGAAGATTTTATTTTAGGCTTATTGATGGTCAGCAGGCTAACGGCATATCAAATCCACATAGCTATAAAAACCAACTATGAAGGTATTTGTAGCAGCAGCATCGGCAATATTCAACGTGCATTAAAAAAACTACATGAAAAGGGCTATGTGAACCTAGATGAGGTGCAAGAAGGAAAAGTGCTAAAGAAAATTTTTTCCATCACGGCAGAGGGGCGAAAAAGGTTTATGGAGTGGCTAAGCGAGCCTCTTGATTTGCTAAAAGTTAAAAATATGGAGCATGGACGCCTGCTTTTAATGGGCTTTCTAAGCAAAGAAAAGCAAATGGAAAATATAGATATAACAATAGCTAAATATAAAGAAGCATATAAATATATGAAATCCATAGAAGAGAACTATAAAAAGCTTTCAAAAGAAGAGATGGCAAACATAATTTATAAACAATATGAAGATAATAAAGAAGAAATAGACCAAACCATTAGCTTTATCGAGAAAGAAGACCATATAGATTTATTTGAAAACCTAAGCAAATATTCTATCGCAACACTAAAACTTGGAATAGACGAAATCGAGTTTACCTTAAAATGGTTTGAAAACTTCAAAAAAGAGCTAGAAAAAGAGATGAAATAAATATTTTATCACAAACAAAAGGCTTTGAAACCCCGTTTTAAAGCCTTTTGTCGATAAATGCAGAAAAAACCAGAATAAATATTGCTCACATTCCATAATATAAAGTCATGGAGGTGATAAATATGTCTAACAAAAACACTAAGGCTGCTCTTAACAAATTTAAATATGAAGTAGCTAGCGAAATCGGCGTACCTTTGAAAGAAGGTTACAACGGAGATTTAACGTCTGCTCAAAACGGTTCTGTTGGTGGCTACATGGTTAAAAAGATGATCGCTGCTCAAACTAGCCAAATGGCAGGCAAATAGTTTTAACTAAATAAAATAATGGACCTTTTAAAGGGACATACACCTGGAAAGAATAGCCCAGCTAATTTTTCCAGGTGTTTTTTATTTGAATAATTCCCAGCTAAAGTTTAGTTTAGACCGCCTATGGTATATTGTAACCTCTAGGCAGCATAAGTTTACCTTTTCTTTGCTAACGAACCTAAAGCCATTATTGTTTAACCAAAAATTTGGTATGTTTATTATTTTGTTGCCTGCACCATCCATCAATACGCAGGATATTATGGGCGGGCAATGTTTGAAAAAATCCCCCTCTGCCTTTAGAGAGATATGAACAAAATCTGCGATTTTGCTTGCTTTAAAGTATACTTCACAGTTTTCAAGGGGTATGTGTAGGTGTTTTTGGTTTTCTCTTATTTTTTTGCGAAAGTGTAGCGAAAAAAACATCAAGCAGGCGGTTGCAATAATAAGAATAGCTGCCATATATATACTCATAAAAATCCCCCTCACCTTCCTATATAGATAGTCTATTCGGAAAACTTGGGAGATGTTTTGAATTAAGCAATCTCTTTTTTTCTATACCACATATAGCAGCCTGCCGCCACAGCCACGCCAATAACGATAGATAGCTGAAAAGCAAAAGGAAAACGCCAAACGTTAAAGAGAGACTCAAAAAGACTATCTTCAAATATCATATGGGCGGCGATATAGCCTAAATAGCCCGTGGCGATGGCAAAAACAACTTTGTAGCGGTTTATAAGCTTGATTATAGCCTCGCTGCCGATAAGGAGTAGGGGAACGGAAACAGCAAGGCCTAAAAAAGCCAAAGACAGCCCCGCAGCAGATACATTGCCAGCATCATCCGCCACTATAGACAGCACAGCGATAACATTATCTAAAGACATAGAAATATCCGCCGCTATGATGATGAGCATAGCCTTAAAAAAGCCACCCGTGCGTGTTTTTTTGCCTTTCTTCTCCGCATCATTCCCTTGCTTAAACATGCCAAAAATAACATATATAAGCATAGCGCCGCCAATAAGGCGTATATGAAGCCACTCTATATTAAAAAGAAAGCCAATCAAAAAGATGAAAACAAGCTTAAGGCCTAGGCTAAGCCACACGCCAATCAACCTTGCTTTGTTGGCATCCTTAGGGTCAAGGTGCCTGCTAGCAAGGGCTATAACCCCTATATTATCTAACGAAACAATCAAATTTATTAAAATAACTTGAACAAGCTGCCACATATCTACCAACCTTCTAAAACCACTATAAAACAAGATATGTGCAACTTGTTCAAATTATGTTGTTATGTCTTAAAGCTCTTTGCGGTCTTCGGGGTGCTTGTCGCATTTTTGGACTTGCCTGCATAGGATGGTATAGACTAAAGCGAAAGGAGGTGCAAAAAATAAATGTTTCCATATCCAAACAGCGAGGATGATCAAGGCAACCAAGGCAATCAGAATCAAGATGACCAAGGAAAGCAAGACGAGGGTGGCAACCAAAACGACCAAGGCGAACAAGGCAATCATGGCGACCAAAACCACCACGGCAAGTCCATCTCTTGCCATAACAAAACCTGCGAAGACATAACCCTATCCGTTCCAGTAGAAATTCGAGCACGTGCAGACGTCAAGGATGTTACACTAAAGTGTGGTGATCATCACATCCACCATCAAGATGAGCATGATGAAGCAAGCAAAACACACAGTTTTGAAATCACAAAGAAAATCTCCGCCCAAATCCCAATTGACTTCATAGCAGAAGTCGAAATAAAAGACGAACGTGTGGATTTTGACGTTTATGAATGCAAGTAGCAACAATCAGCATGAGAGAGCGTTGGCCTATAAGTCAACGCTCTCTAATACTTTTGATATTCCCTTTCGTTTTTAACGCAAATATTAGCAACAAAATACGCACTCATAACCTACGCCTCCTACTCATATCAAATGTTACTAAAAATCCCTTGTCGCAAGCTATAGATATAAAAGCTTGAGACAAGGGATTTTAATATGTTTGTATTATACTAACTCAATATATACCATTTCGGCGTTGTCGCCTTTTCTGGCACCTATTTTGATGATTCTTGTGTAGCCGCCTTTACGGTCAGCATATTTTGGAGCTATTTCTGTAAACAGCTTTTCAGGCATGTTTACCTCTTTTGATAGAGAGCGTTTTTTGCGGCCGTCTGCAGGCACCTCTGTAACTGGGTACAAAGTAGCAAGTATTTTGCGGCGAGCATTTAAACGTGATGGAAGGTCAACCCTAACCTGACGCTCTTCTGTGTCAAAAACTGTAACTCTCTTGCCGTTTTTATCTTCTTTAACACGCTTGCCATCTGCATCTTTGCGAGGCACTTTAAAGCTCTTTGTAGTCTCGGTAAAATTATCTTTTTCAGCAACAGCTAATGTGATAATCTTTTCAGCAAGCTTACGAACTTCTTTAGCACGTGTTTCGGTTGTTTGTATGCGACCATGATATATAAGGTTTGTTGCAAGGTTTCTTATCATGGCTTTTCTTTGTGAAGAAGTGCGGCCAAGTTTTCTATATCCAGGCATTTTTTCTCCTCCTTATTTGTATAGTAGTTATTTCGAGAGGCTGGTTTTATATATCTTCAGCTTCTCTAAAGGCTAGCCCAAAGTCTTGCAGGCGGTTTATAACCTCTTCTAAAGACTTGCGGCCCAAGTTACGCACTTTTATCATATCTTCTTCGGTTTTAGACACTAAATCTTCAACCGTGTTGATGCCAGCACGCTTTAAACAGTTATAAGAGCGGACGGATAAGTCCATCTCTTCAATAGACATTTCTAAAGCCTTTTCTTTGCCATTATCTTCCGCCTCAGTGAGGATAACGGCCTCTTTCACATTTTCAGTGAGGTTGATAAAAAGGTTTAGGTGATCACTAAATATTTTAGCACCATAGCTCACAGACTCATCAGGGGTGATTGTGCCGTTAGTCCAAACTTCAAGGATAAGCTTGTCATAATCCGTTACCTGCCCCACACGTGTGTCTTCAACTTCAAAGTTAACACGCTTAACTGGTGTATATATAGAGTCCACAGGGATAACGCCAATACCTTGGCTTGCTTCCTTGTTTTTCTCAGCACTAACATACCCTCTGCCCTTTGTAATGGTCATTTCAGCCACAAAGTGGGCATCTTTACCAGACAAGGTAGCGATGTGAAGCTCAGGGTTTAAAACCTCTAAATCAGCATCAACTTGTATGTCGCCAGCGGTGATTTTATCGGCATTTTTTGCAGATATGTCTATGGTTACTTTTTTAGGCTCGTCAGAAGATGAATGGTTTTTAATAGCCACACCCTTAAGGTTAAGGATGATTTCGCAAACGTCTTCTTTGATGCCTTCGATGGTGCTAAACTCATGCAGCACACCATCAATTTTAATATTTGAGATTGCAGCCCCAGGCAGAGAGGATAAAAGGATACGACGCAGGGAGTTACCAAGTGTCGTGCCATACCCTCTCTCTAAAGGCTCTATAACGAAACGGCCATATGTGCCGTCATCGCTTTTTTCTACAATGTCAATATGAGGTTTTTGAAAAACAAACAAATCTACTACCTCCTCTTAAAATCCTCTAGGGGTGTGTTCACACTAACAAAAACACATTTTTGCGGCTGATATTTCCGTCAGTTTCATTCAATACTTCCTTATGTGCCTCTGGGCACACTTCGTCAGCATCTCATAAAACTGACGAAAAATCAGGCTCGCAAAT
Source organism: Defluviitaleaceae bacterium (assembly GCA_009781815.1). Classification (GTDB taxonomy): domain Bacteria; phylum Bacillota; class Clostridia; order Lachnospirales; family WRAX01; genus WQVB01. The sequence goes on along the minus strand of WQVB01000030.1, from coordinate 2,666 downwards.
CTGTATTTTCTTATAGTGTGAACACACCCTAATTACAATCGGAAAGTGTAAAGTATTTCCAATTATTACTTAGAGTATAACTCAACAATAAACGTTTCATTCACGGGAGTGTCAATTTGTTCTCTTGTAGGCAAAGAAACAATGTTGCCCTTAAGGTCTGCAAGGCTTGCGTCAAGCCAAGTTTCAACTCTTCTGCCGCCAGTTGCAGCTGCAATATCTTTAAAACGAACAGACTCTTTATGCTTAGGTGCAACAGAGATGATATCACCAGGCTTTGTGTTATAAGAAGGGATGTTTACCCTTTTGCCGTTAACCTGCATAATACCGTGGCTTACAAGCTGGCGTGCTTCTCTGCGGGTTCTAGCGAAACCTAAACGATACACCACATTGTCAAGGCGCATTTCTAAAAGCATTAAAAGGTTTTCACCAGTTATGCCTGTTTTCATTTTAGCAGCTCTTTCAAAGTATTTCTTAAACTGCTTTTCTTGAACACAGTAGCAAAACTTAGCCTTTTGCTTTTCTTTGAGCTGTAAGCCATATTCGCTTACTTTCTTTCTTGACATTGCTGGTTTTTTCTTTGATTTTTTTGTGGAGCCAGTAAAGGCAGCTTCTATGCCAAGCCTTCTAGCTCTTTTCATTACAGGGGTTCTATCGATTGCCATTTGATGCTTCCTCCGTTATATTCTGCGTCTTTTTGGGGGCCTGCAACCATTGTGTGGCACTGGGGTTACATCTTTTATCATTGTAACTTCAAGGCCAGCGGCAGACAGTGCTCGTATAGCAGCTTCACGACCACTCCCAGGTCCTTTAACGAAAACCTCAACACTTTTTAAGCCAAACTCTTTAGCAGCGTTAGCCACAGAATCTGCAGTAACCTGAGCGGCATAAGGTGTAGCTTGCCTAGAGCCTTTAAAGCCGTGGCCGCCAGCACTAGACCAGCATAAAGTGTTGCCTGTTTGGTCTGTTATAGTAACAATAGTATTGTTAAAGGTAGATTGTATATGAGCTTGACCAAAAGGTACAACCTTTTTCTCTTTGCGTCTTCTGGTGGCTCCTTTTTTAACTACTTTTTTAGACATTTGTATACACTCCTCCTTTATTTACTATTTCTTCTTATTAGCAACAGTACGTCTCGGGCCTTTTCTTGTGCGAGCGTTTGTTTTTGTTTGCTGCCCACGAACAGGTAAGCCCTTGCGATGCCTGATGCCTCTATAACAGTTGATTTCTCTAAGCCTTTTGATGTTAAGGGCGATTTCTCTACGTAAGTCGCCTTCAACTGTTTGGTTGTTACTAACGATAGCTTCACGAATTTTCGTTACTTCGTCGTCAGTAAGGTCTCTAACTCTTGTATCTGGGCTAACCCCAGCAGAAGCTAAAAGCTTTTTAGAGCTAGATCTTCCAATACCATAAATGTAAGTAAGGCCAATTTCAGCCCTCTTTTCACGAGGTATGTCTACTCCGGCAATCCTTGCCATATTGTAACCTCCTTTAACCTTGTCTTTGCTTGTGCTTTGGGTTCTCACAGATAACCCTAACAGCACCTTTACGTCTTATAACCTTGCACTTTTCGCACATTGGTTTAACCGATGGTCTAACTTTCATTACGGTCTACCTCCTATTTATCTCTCCAAATGATTCTTCCTTTTGTGAGGTCATAAGGGCTCATTTCTATCAAAACCTTATCCCCAGGGATGATGCGGATATAGTTCATACGCAACTTTCCTGATATGTGGGCGGTTATGATATGCTTGTTTTCAAGTTCTACCCTAAAAGTAGCGTTAGGTAGCTTTTCAACAACAACACCTTCGACCTCTATAGCTCCGTCTTTTGGCATCTTGCGTTGTCCTCCTTTTACGCCTTTTTCGGGCGTTCCTTCAAACTATATTTTCTTTGCTTCAAAGTTTTTAATAGCGGCCTTAAAATCCGAATCTTTCAAATTAGCCTTTTGGGCTATCATTTCAGCTAGGTTTACATCAAGTGTGAGTGTAGGCTGTATATGCTTGTATTTTTTCTTTTTAGGCTTAGCGACACTTCTTTCGCCACCATCTACCAAAAAAGCAAATTCTCCATCTTTTTCACAAGACAGCCCAAGCACAACAAACACTTTACCTTTATCTCTACCAGCTTTTGAAATAACGATTTGGCCTATTTTTAAATCCATAATGCATCCTTTTTGTCGGCTTTGTCATCCCGCACCTGTCTCACCCGACTTCGTCGGAGACGACCAAAGGGATGCAGGATCTCCCTGCACCTGTCGCTATAAAGTAACTATCGCAAGGCGGAATATATAAATCAATTCCTTACAAGGTCAAAATCTCAGGCTCATTTCCATCAGGGGTTATAAGCACCGTATTTTCATAATGTGCAGTTAGCTTTCCATCAGCGGTTTTCACCGTCCACCCATCATCTAAAATAACTACATCACGTCCACCAAGGTTCACCATAGGCTCTATAGCCAGCGTCATGCCAGCTTGTAGCTTTGGCCCCTTTCGCATTTGGCGAAAGTTAGGGATTTCGGGGGCTTCGTGCAGGTCTTGGCCAATGCCATGCCCTACAAAATCTACCACCACGCTCATCCCATTATCTTCCACATGCTTTTGGATAGCTGCAGATACTTCATTCAAAAAATGATTGGTGTTGGCAAGCTTCATCCCTTCAAAAAAGCT
>WQVB01000029.1 GCA_009781815.1 Defluviitaleaceae bacterium | reverse complement strand
TTGAAAATGCTTATGAGCTTCTTGTATGATGTTAAGCTTTGTCAGCATTGTTTTATAGGCCCATTCATACACCATCAAAAGCTCTTTTATCTTCACAAACTCTTCATCACTAAATTTTATAGCCATTTTTTCCTCCTAGGGGCAAGGTTAATGTAAAGGCTGCACCGCCGTTGTTTAGGTTTGCTGCTTTTATATGGCCTTTGTGTTGCTCTGATATGGATTTTACAATAGACAGCCCAATGCCCGTGTTGCCGCCTTTGCCCTTATAAAAACGCTGAAAAATAAAAGGCAATATTTCCTCATCTATGCCTTCTCCATCATCTGCAACAATAATTTGTATATTTTTGTCTATTTTACGACAAGATAGAGTGATTGTAGATGAGGCATATCTTATTGCATTAGATATTAAATTATCAACAGCCCTTGAGATCAAATCCGCAATGCAGCTATATAAGATGATGCTCTCATCAAAGCTATAAACAAAGCCAATGTGCTTTTTGTTGGCTAAAGCTTGTTGACGCTCAGCACATTCTTTTATAATGCCTATTAAATCCACATCTTCGGCAGCATAAATTGTGGTTATATTGTCTATTTTTGCAATATAGAGCAAATCTGTAACCAGCTCTGAAAGCTTGTCCGTCTCTTCTAAAATGGTTTCGCTTGCTTGTTTAGGGTCCATCACACCATAGACTATGCCTTCTGCGTAGCACTTGATTGACATAAGAGGCGTTCTTAACTCATGGGATGCGTTTTGAAAAAAATCCTTCTGAGATGCGTCATAGGCTTTTAGTTGCCTTACGGATTTATTTAAAGCAGCATTTAAATTTTCAAGCTCTACATCTTGAAATTCAAAATCATTGGTGTTAAAGTTACCATCACCTATGCTAAGGGCAAACTCACCTAAATCCTCTATGGGGCGGGTTATGGAGTTTGATAAAAAATATGTAACCACCACAGCCACCACAAACATAATGCCAATAGGCATAAATGAAACAATGTTAGACCTATCTGCCACCTGCTCAACAAGATAATAATTTCCATAGTTAGGGAATATTCTCATCAATATATTTGACAAAACACCCGCTATTGAAAACGAAAAAAACAATACGAGAGAAAATGCCAAAAGGATTCTCTTGCGCAACTTGGTTTTGTTTTTGATTTTATTTTTTCTCATCACAAATCCCATGCCCTTTTTTCTCAAATTCTATCCTCCTGAAGATGGCTTTTACCCTCATGGTTAGTGCCATAGGGCTAAAAGGCTTGGTCAAATAATCATCACTTCCCAAATCTAAGCCTGTGGCATAGTCTAAATCACTATCACGTGCGGTTAGTATAATTATAGGCACGGTGCTAATTTTTCGTAACTCTTTACAAACAACAAAGCCGTTGGACCCAGGCATCATCACATCCAAAATCACCAAATCCGCAGGGCTTTTTGAAAAAGCATCCAAAAGCAAATCACCATTTTCAAAATCTTCTACTATATACCCAGCACCTTCTAAAAACGCCTTGATAGCAACTCTTATATTGTCTTCATCATCCGCCATGTAAATTTTCTTTTTTTCATCCACAGTGCATCATTCCTTCTTCTTTTGTTTTATAGTCTCTTTAATGACATTATACTTAATTCAAAGGGGTAGGTCAATCATTTTTCGCTCAAATGAGCGAACATAACCGTGCTATAGTTGTTGCAGTATTGCTCCTTGTGCTCCTAGCTAGGTTTTGACATCGAATTTTTCATATTGACAAATTAGGCATATTGTCTTATAATAGACCTGTTCATAAGCCCCATTTGGCCATCTTGTCGGCTTGTTTTTCGCCGAAGCTTTGGCTTTGCTTTGTCAAGCTCTTCTCTTTCGATAAAAATGCTGGAGAATATGACGAAAACAGGTTTAGGAACAGTCCTAATTAGTGGTGTTGTTTTGTCATTCAAGCCCCTCTTTGCAACCAAGCCAAGTAGGGGCTTTACTATTAGAGGTGTATTATGTTACAAGTTGAAGATTTATCTTTATTTTTTGGCGATAGAAAGCTGTTTGACGGCATTAACCTAAAGTTTTCTCCAGGCCATTGCTATGGCGTTATAGGCGCAAACGGAGCTGGCAAGTCTACTTTTTTGAAGATTTTAAGCGGCGAGCTTGAGCCTTCAAAAGGCGAGGTTCACCTTGAAAAAAACCGCCGCATGTCTGTTTTGAAGCAAGATCACTATGCCTATGATGCTTTCACCGTGCTAGACACAGTTATAATGGGCAATCCAAGGCTTTATGAAATAATGAAAGAAAAAGACGCCCTCTACGCTAAAGAAGATTTTAGCGATGAAGACGGCGTTGCCGCTGGTGAGCTAGAGGCAGAGTTTGCAAACCTTAATGGGTGGGAGGCAGAAAGCGACGCCTCAAAGCTCCTTCAATCCCTCTCCATCCCTGAAGATAAGCACTATATGATGATGAGCGAGCTTGATGGCCGCCAAAAGGTGCGTGTGTGCCTAGCACAAGCTCTCTTTGGCAACCCTGACGTGCTTGTGCTTGACGAGCCCACAAACGACCTTGACCTTAAAAGCATCCAATGGCTTGAGGAGTTTCTTATAGATTATGAAGGCGTTGTTATCGTTGTCTCTCATGATAGGCACTTTTTGAACAACGTATGCAGCTATATATGCGACGTAGACTTTGCCTCAATCAAGCTCTACACAGGCAATTATGACTTTTGGTATCAATCCTCTCAACTCATGCTTAGCCTGATGCAAGACCAAAACCGCAAAAAAGAAGAAAAAATACAAGAGCTGCAAAAGTTCATCCAACGCTTTTCGGCCAATGCCTCAAAATCTCGCCAAGCAACCAGCCGCAAAAAGCTCCTAGACAAAATAGTGCTAGATGACATTCAACCCTCAACACGCCGCTACCCCTTCATCCAGTTTAGACCAGAGCGTGAGGCAGGCAACGACATCCTAACAATAAGCGGCCTCACCAAAACTATAGATGGGGTAGAGTTGTTTAAGGACTTCAGTCTAACCCTCGACAAAGGCGAAAAAGTCGCCTTTACTGGCAGCGAGCACGCCATCACCGCACTTTTCCAAATCTTAGCTGGTGAGCTTGAGCCAGATGCTGGCGAGTTTAAATATGGCGTAACCATAACTAAAGCCTACTTCCCCAAAGATAACACCGCCTTTTTTGAAGGCTTTAACAAAAACATCGTAGAGTGGCTAAGGCAATACTCCACAGATGACTCTGAAAACTACATCCGTGGCTTTTTAGGCAAAATGCTCTTCTCAGGAGAAGAGACCCTAAAAAACTCCAACGTTCTGTCAGGTGGCGACAAAGTCCGCTGTATGTTTGCCAAAATGATGATGACCCCAGCAAACTTCCTCATCTTTGACCAACCCACAAACCACCTAGACCTAGAAACCATCACAGCCCTATCAAATGCCCTAGAAGCCTTCCCAGGCAACATCCTCTTCACCACCCATGATAGAGAGTTGATGGAAACTATTGCTGATAAGGTTGTGCAGTTGTAATTTGAAACAACAACTCTTTTAAATTACCTTTTTATGAAATTTACCTATTGACACATATGAATTTATGTGATATACTCTATTTAATTAACTGATTTATGGATTAGTAGTATATACCTAAAGGAGATTTTATGGAAAAATTTTTAAGCGATGAGGTTAAAAGAGCCTTATGTAGCGATCTCGCTCTTGCCATGGGCGAAGATCATAAAAACCATATGGCTACCACGAAAACAAAAAACTCTTATCATGCTTCAAAATGGGATTTATTCAACACTCGCATTTTGGATTCAGAAATCCTCGTCGATATTGTGTCTAGTGCTTTTGTCGCCAGCTCTTTATGGGAAGTGGTTGTATCTTATCATAAGCCGACTAAAACTTTATTTCTTTTCATCCGTAAAAAACGTTTAGAGAAATTATTTCAAGATTTCAAAGATGGCAAAAGTGTTTATCACTATATTTCTGCATTACTAAGATGTTTCAATAAAGACAAAGGATTTATTGAAGGCCAGATAAATTTCTTGCAACCATTACCAAATGAAGTCCTTAATTCGCTTAGCTCTAAAGCTGCGTCGATAGCTGGCGTTTTGGGTCTCACCGCAATGGAAGTTGAACAAGTTTTTTTGGTTTCTTTTGAAGAGAAATACGGCTTTGTATCCTCAGTTGTGTGCGAAGGTTATAACGCTGATTTCCAGCTATTTTATCAAGAAGATTGGAAAGAGCACCTTGCTCCATCAACCTCTTATATTGTTGATGATGCTGATGATTACTCAAAGGCATCCAGCTTACCAAACCACAATTTTGCCTTATCAAATAAATCTAAAGAAAGGGCAAAGGGTAGACCAAGTGATAAAACTGAACCTAAAATTATCCCCTTCCCTAAAGAGGATGAAGAAGTTGATTAGGGTATCAAGTGGAGGAAGATATGAAAAACATAACTTTTAACGGAGATAGACTAAAAAAGGCACGCATATATAATGGGTACACTATCAAAGAAGTGGCTGATGGTGTTGAATGTAGTAGACAAGCTATATCGACATATGAAAACGGCAAAGAATTAAATCCTGATCTTGGCATAATTAAAAGACTTGCTGATTTTTTGAAGTTTCCTTTATCTTTTTTTTATGAGCAAAGTTTAGATTATGAGGGTGAGTCTAAGTCAGTTTATTTCAGATCTCAGCTAACAACAAAGCCACGATATAGGAAGCAACAAGTAGCCAAGATTGCTATTGTTGCTACTATTTATGATTTTGTTAGTCAATATATAGATTTTAATTCCCCTGAATTGCCAAAATTGTCTAACTCAAACGAGCCTGAGACTTTAGCCGCAGAACTTAGGCATCACTGGAGATTGGGAGAAAAACCGATAGAAAATATAGTTCATATCGTTGAAGGAAAGGGTATAATCGTAAACGAGTTTACCTCTGACACTACGGCAATCGACGCTTGTAGCCACATGGTAGATTTAAACGGCAGTGGCAGATTTTTGATAGGATACTCTAGCAATAACCTATCAGCATCTCGGATACATTTTGATGTAGCACACGAACTAGGACACATTTTTATGCATGAGTTCACCGAAGATGTCGAGGCTCTATCTAAAGAAGAATTTAGAGAAAGGGAGAGAGAAGCACATTCTTTCGCTTCTGCTTTTCTTTTGCCTAAAGAAAGCTTTTTGAATGACTTATATAGTGTGCCTTTCTCAATACCTGGCTATACTAGACTGAAAATGAAATGGAATGTATCTATAGCCGCTATGGTTAGGAGAGCTTATGACCTTGGAGCAATTCCTTATGATGATTACCAAAAAATGATGATGACTTTAGCAAAGCGTGGTTTAAGGAAAGATGAGCCTTTAGATGCCGAACTGATCACATCGTCCCCATCTTTATTAAAAAGTGCAGTAAAGATGCTTTTAGATGAAAATATATTTACATCAAGAGAGTTCATTGATGAGCTATCATATAGCCACAGTTTAACCTTATTCCCAAGTATGATTGAGGAGTTATTAAATTTACCTGAAGGCACTCTTTCTTCTAGTGGATCTTCTCATCATTTAAAACTTATAAAAGGGAACTCGCCTAATTAGGCGAGTTTTTTATATTCACAAGGCTATCGTCGTCCACGCACCGTATCCGAAAACCTCTCTATCGTCATGCCGTCTTCACCACCCCAAACGCTAAACCTCGGCAGCAACAAGGGGTTTGTGTTTCGCCTTACGTACCTTTCTCGAGTGGTAAAGGCAATGCGTATGCCCGCCTCACTCAAAGCCTGCAGAGCGTTTGGGCTGTGTATGCCATAGGGGTAGGCAAAGCTCACCCTGCAGGTGAGGGGCGTTTCAAAGCTCCGCAGCACATCCGCCTTGATATCCGCCACGCTTTCGCTTGCAAGCATTGCCACCCCATCTACAACCTGATGAAAATAATGCCCATGAGCAGCAAACTCAAACACATCCATAATAGATGCCATGTCTGCCTCGCTCATAAACTGCATGGGGTATGCGGTCATAGCTTGGGTTTCGCCCTCTATTAGTGATGTAATGGTAAAAATAATACCATTTAGCCCAAACTGCTGCATTATGGGGGCGGCAAAAAGCATATTGTCTAAATACCCGTCATCAAAGGTGATAACCACGGGGTTTGGCGGCAGCTGGCCCTCATAAAAAAGAAAATCCACAAGCTGGGTGGTGTTTAGGGTGTTAAAGCCATTTTCATACAAATATCGCATCTGAGCATAAAACACATCCTCCCGCAATATCCAAGGGTTGTCTGCATTTAGGGGGTAGTAATACTCCACAGGCATAATGGAATGATAAGTTAAAACAGGCACAAGCTGTCGCCTGTCCCGATGCAAAATACCCACAAAAGCAAGGGCGATAACAACAAAAAATATGCCCACCCAAATATAACGCTTAATATTATTCATTTCTCAACCTCGCTGCCACCACATAGCGGTGTATGCCACCCCACACCCCGCAGGTAGATAAAATAAGGATTTGGTCGTCTCGCTCAAGCTCTATGCTGGTCTCAAAATGAGAACGTTTTTGCAAATCTAGCAAAAAATCATAAAATCTATCACGGTCGGCAAAATTGGTGGTCAAATAGTTAAAATATATAGTCGTGCTAAAAAACGAGAAAACATCCCACACCGTCTCTTGATAGGGGGTGTGCAGTATGATATATGTGTGGTTTCTAAAAAACTCCTCATTATGAAAATAACGAATATTATGGAACTTATTGCCCGCTATCATATTATGCCCATAAATAATGGTGTTGTCATCATCCAGCTTGTATAAATTGTTCTCATAATCTAAAAAGATAGAGCCAGCAGCGGTTCGCACCCCGTGCCTATCATGATAGAGATAAAATGCATTGTCAACATATTGCAAAACAGGGTAATATATATTGGTATTGGGGATTTGGATAAAACCCACAATATGGTCATTATTATAACGCTCTCTAAGGTCTGCAATAAGGGGCAGCAAGGCGGGTGGTTGCGGCTCTTCAGGCTCTTCTTCGTGTGGCTCTCTTTTTGTTATTTTTACACCCTCTTCCATTACTGTTTCTTTTTGGTATTGAGGGATTAAAAAGCACCACAGAGCAACAGCCGCTGCGGCAGATAAAACCAAAATTATGCAAGCCCACAAAAGTCTCTTTTTCATCTCAAGCCCCTAAAATAAGTATATGCTAATTATATCATCACATCAAAACAAAATCAACCAACACCACAAAAAAGCCTAATTGTGTTAGGCTTTTTGTTTTTGCAATTGCGGGTGGTTAGGCTGATGTGTGGTTAGTAGTAGTATAGTGTGATTGGTATGCTTAGGTCATCCCAAGGTGGTGCTCCACCTGGTGAAGCATATATGTTAGTTGTGCCTACCAAAAAAAAGTGCAGATAAAACCACAAGTACTCTTGATAATGTTTTTTTCATGAGATTATCCCCTTTTCGTGTTTGCCACTCTAACCTCACGCCACATACTGGCGTCATACCATCCTACCGTTATCCTGAGCTTGACTCAGGATCTACTTCAGAAAGTGCATGCCCAACAAGGTCTCCCCTGCTCTAAGTAGATCCCGTGTCAAGCATGGGATGACGGTAGGGGCGAGATTGCGGATCAAGTCCGCAATGACGATATGGACGCCGTCAGCCGCTCCAGCACCGTCAGCCATCCTCGATGTCATCCTGCCCTGCACTACCTTAAGTCGTCATCCTGAGCTTGACTCAGGATCTATGTGGGGTAGTGCATGCCCGACAAGGTCTGTCCTGCTCCAAGTAGATCCTGAGTCAAGCTCAGGATGACGACTTAGGGATGGGATGACGACTTAGGGATGGGAGACGACTTAGGGATGGGATGACGGTAGGAGTGGTGCGGTGGGGCGTGGCATGGTGTTGGCGGGTGGTTATGTGGCTTTGTTTATGGTTGGTTGCCTTGGTTTCCTTGACCGCCTTGGTTGCCTTGGCCGTTACCTTGGTCGTCTTCACAGTATTTGTCTTCTGGGTCGATTGTGTCTGGTAGTGTGATTGGTGCACTTATACCATCCCAATCAGGCCCGCCACCTGGCGAAGCATATATGTTAGTTGTACCTAGCAAGAAAAATGCAGATAAAACTATAAGTGCTCTAGATAGTGTTTTTTTCATGAGAGTATCCCCTTTTGTGTTTGCTGCTCTTACCTCACGCCACGGTGTTGAGAGGGTGGGTAGCCCTGTGTTTATCCTCATCGGTATAGCAAAAAGCTCCCGTTCATGTCATTCCAATCTAAACTTTTCGCAATTGTAGGGAACGCATTTATGCGTTCCGCCTTGCCTTGCTGAAGGATAGAGGGTGCAGACCCAATAACGGAATGGATAAATCCATTCCCTACAGGGTTAAATTAGGCTGGATAGTGCATGCCCAACAAGGTCTCCCCTACTCTAAGTAGATCCCGTGTCAAGCACGGGATGACGGTAGGGGCGAGATTGCGGGTCAAGCCCGCAATGACGATATGGACGCCATCAGCCACTTCAGCACCGTCATCCCATCCCTGTCGTCATCCTGCCCTGCACTACCCTAAGTCGTCATCCTGAGCTTGACTCAGGATCTACTTCGGATAGTGCATGCCCAAGAAAGCCTGCCCTAGCCCACATAGATCCTGAGTCAAGCTCAGGATGACGGTAGGGGCGTAGGGGTGGGATGGCGTTAGAAGGATATGACCCCGCATCGGGGTGCGGGGTGGGTGGAGTGGTGGTTACGGTGAGGGTGTGTGAGGGTAGAGCATGGTTTATATTTTATTTTTTATTCGTTTACAAATAAAGTTTTATATGTTTCAAGAGATTTTATGTACATTTCGGCAGATTGTTTTTCTTTTCTTGCTTTGTTGTAATGGGTTGATAGCACTTCATATGCCCACATAGCTTCAAACTTCATCGAATGTTCTAAGAAAAGAGGTATGGCTTTTTCTAATGTGAATTTAACCTCTCTTCTCCTATAAATCGTGCCGCCTTTTACTATGGTTTGTATGCACTCTAAATATTGAAACAAAACCTCCGCCATTTCTTTATCAGTGTAGTTTTCGGCGGTGTTTTTCGTTTTTGCAAGCATCTCTCTAGCTTCTGCAAGGTTTTCATCCATTATGGCAGATTGTATATCTCCAAAAACACACCAAAAATGATTCATGTCTGACGGTGCTAGGTGTTCTGTCGCTTCTTTGAAATGTTCTCTTGATTCTTCCCATTTTCTTGCTATTTGCTTTATTGCTCCCTGATTATATAGCACTACGCCTATACATTTCTCATCTTCAATAGACTTAGCTCGCTTAAGAGATTTTTGTAAGATTTCTTCAGCCTCTTCGTGTTTACCAGCTCTAGCGTAATTTAACCCTAAAAGCATTTCAGCATATATCTGAAAAGGGTTTAAATTAGCTCTACTTTCGTAAATGAAATTTTCAATATCTTTTAAGTATACTATAGCATCTAAAGGTTGGTGTAACTTTGTATAATCACTAGCTACATTATATTTTGCCCTGTGGATGTCCATCGGCAAAAGCTCTTTACTATTTTTAGCAATTTCAATGGCTTTTTTTCCATGTTCTATAGCTTTTTCATAATCCAAATCTAAATTAGAAAGCAACCTAAGGTTAAGGGTGTGAAGATACATATGTTGTGGGTTTTCTCTATTAAGAGTG
>WQVB01000028.1 GCA_009781815.1 Defluviitaleaceae bacterium | reverse complement strand
TATAGAGCTAGGCTGCCAAGCCATCATCACCCACCACCCTATCATCTGGTCGCCCTTAAAAGCCATAACCAGCCAAAACCCCCAAGGTAAGCGTCTGCTTAAGCTAATCGAACATGGCATATCCGTCTATGCTTCTCACACCAATTTAGATGCTTGTGAGGGAGGCGTAAATGATATGCTTTTTGACATTTTGGAGCTAAGCCATAAAGAGATGGTTAGCGAAAGGCAACCTAGCGTGTACTTAGGCCGTGCTGGCAAGCCTTCTTCGTCTCTACCTCTTGCCCAGTTTGCTGCCTTTGTAAAAGATAAATTAAAAGTAGACACTCTAACCTATTGCGGCAACCCAAACGCTACGGTGCACAAAGTAGGCATTATAGGCGGTAGTGCCGCAAATGAGGGGTTTTTTGCAGATATGCTAGCCGCTGGTTGTGATACTTTCATAACGGCAGACATAAAATATTCCGCAGCCCTTCTAGCGGCAGACATGGGCTTAAACCTGATAGAAGCCACCCATTATGGCAGTGAGGTGATCTTTGCAAAAGGTCTTAAACCTTACCTTTTAACAAACCTACCTGATGTTGAGGTTTTTGTGTCCGAGGTAGACGGCCAGCCCTTTAGAAAGGTCTAAAAATGAAAAAGAAAAGGAAGATAAAGATTATATTTTATATATTTCTCGCCCTTGTTATAGCGGTGGTTGTCATTACCATAGCATCCAGCCGCTGGTTAAAGGTGTATGAACATGTGGTTTATATAGAAAACCTACCCCCTCACCTAGAGGGCTTTCGCATCTTGCAAGTTTCAGATTTACATAGCAATAGCCCCTATAGGATGAACCTTAACATTTGGCGGCATATTGATAATCTTGATTTTGACATGGCAGCCATAACTGGCGATATTGTTCTTGATGGGGCGTGGCACTCTCGCCAGCATATGCGTTACCTTGACCCTCACAAGCCCTATTTAGAGGCTCTTGCCCAACGTGTGCCTACCTTTTTTGTTGAAGGCAACCACGAGGCACGCACCATCCACATTTTTAAAGACATTATGGCGGATTTAGGCATAAACTTTTTGTTTAACGACACATATTTTTTACCCATAAACGGCGTGCATTTAGAGATTATAGGCACAAGGGAATATTCTATAATGAGGCGTAGCAGCTTTGCCCCTATGGATGCTCTTTTTGATGCCCCCTCCCCCTTTCGCCTAGTCCTCACCCACAACCCTCAAGCTTTTGATAGGTTTAAAGACGAGGGTCCCCTTCTAACCCTAGCAGGCCACAGCCACGGCGGGCAAATCCGCCTACCCTTTTTCCCCACTCTTTATTCGCCAGGGCAGGGCATCCTCCCTAAATATGGCGATGGGTTTTATTATCATGATGATGCGGTTTTATACGTCTCCCGTGGCGTAGGCACAACCCACTTCCCTCTACGTTTTTGGAACCGCCCAGAAATCGCTATTTTTGAATTAAGGAGAAAGTAGACACATGCTCGATTTTGAAAATAATTATAATCTTAAAATAGATGAATTACGTAAGCTAATAAAGCCAATCAAAACTTTTGATTTAGCCATTGAGTTAGCACTTGAAATTCATGCAATCACCCACACTAGCGAAGTTTCATCTAGCGATACTCCTACATACTGCGATGGGTTATTAGATGGATTGAAAGGCGAAGATTATTGCATAATGCCAACTGAAAAAGATAAAACCATAGCATACCATTTATGGCATATAGCTAGAATTGAAGATCTGGTCAGCAATCTCCTTATAGCTGGGCAATCCCAAATTTTTAACAACGAGTGGATGGCTAAACTTAATGTATCAATCAAAGATACTGGCAATGTAATGGATAGCAAACAAATTGCTGATTTTAGTGAGCAGGTAAACAAGCAAGAGTTAATAAATTATCGCAATGCAGTAGGCTCTCAGACACGTAAAATTCTAAAATCCTTAACCCATAAAGATTTAAAACGGAAGCCCGAATCCGATTATTTAACTCGCATTGTTAGCGAGGGCGGCTTATTGGAAAGCAAAGGATCGATTTGGCTCAAAGATTTTTGGGGGAAGCATACCGTGGCAGGGCTTATACTTTTGCCGATAACACGCCATCATATGATGCACTTGCCTGACTGCCTTGCAATTAAGCAATTCATAGGAAGGGGCTAAACATCATATGGTAAAGTTCATCTTAAGAAAAACCAAAGGCGACCGCCACAAAATAGGCGTTGCAAGCGGCATCTTTGGCATTTTCGCTAACCTCTCCCTCACAGCTTTAAAGTTTGTAGCTGGCATTATGGTTGGCTCGGTAGCCGTTATGGCTGATGCTTTTAACAACCTGACAGATTCCATCACCTCCATCGCCACCATCTTTGGCTTTAAAATGTCTACAAAGCCAGCTGATAAAGAGCACCCCTTTGGCCACGGCCGCATAGAAGATGTTGTAGGCCTTATCGTTGCCGTCTCTATCGTTTTTGTTGGTTTAGAGTTTGTAAGGGCATCTATCGCAAACATCCTCGAGCCTGAATATATGCAAATCTCTTGGCTTGCAACCGCTCTTTTGATAGCCAGCTTTTTTATTAAAATTTGGATGTATGTGGTCAACAAGGTTTTAGGCAAAAAAATAAAATCCAACACCTTGGCAGTTGTAGCTACCGACTCCCGCAACGACGTTATAATCTCCATTTTCACTCTAGCCAGCATCGCCGCCTTTTACTTTTTTGACCTTAATGTAGACGGTTATGCAGGTCTCCTAATCTCCCTAATTTTGATTGTATCGGGCGTTAAGGCCATTATAACCACCGCCTCATCCATCTTAGGTAGAGGGGTAGACAAAGAAACTGCCGCCGCCCTAAAAGAGATTGTGCAAGCCCCCCAAGGGGTGCTAGGCGTTCATGATCTGATTATACACAGCTATGGCCCTCAAAAGCTGGTAGCCACCATCCACATAGAGGTAGATGCAGACACACCCCTGCGTGCGTGCCACGACATGGCAGATGATATAGAGCAAGAGGTGCTTAAAAAACTGGGCATACACCTTACCATCCACATCGACCCTATAGATACAAAGTGTGAGCAGCTAGCAGCACTCACCACAATCACAAAAAAGTTCTTCTCTGAAAATTACCCACAGCTAGACGCACATGAATTTAAAATAGCACACCCCAACAAAGATGACAGCGGAGCTTGTGTTGAAAATTGCATCTTCACCTTTGAGCTGCAGCTGCCTCACAACTTCCCTCCAAAGGCTTTGGATGCACTATCCGCTAGCTTAGAGGAAAAAATACAAGAGATAAACACCTGCACCACCCTAAAAATAACCACAGAACACAGCTATATAGAGGAGGGTTGATTTGATGAAGCGGGTTAGAATTTTGTCCATCATCTTCACCCTTTTGATGCTTTCATCATGCGGGCAAGCTGCACAGCTAAACAACCCCGCCCCTATTACCTATATAGGCTCTACATTAGAGGAGCAGTTTGCAAATGGAGCAAGCACAGTAATCAGCGTAATCCCCTACCCTAACCACTTGCCTACAGCAGGCATATCTTTCACAACTCCAAACAGGTTCTCCACATTTTTTGAAATAACAATACAAGTCGAAAGCCCTACGCTAGCTTTAGAATCCCTCGGCTATCTAGGGGGCGAAAAAAGCGATATGGGCATAACAAGCACAAATGATGGCTTTATCGCTCAAGCTACTTTGCACTTGCAGCATGAAAATTTAGAGGCAGCATTCAAAAGCCTATACGCCATAGGGATAGTGAAGGAATATAGAGCCACAACTTGGGATGCCAACGCCATAGGTGATGATGATTTTTTAGAATATATTTGGAGCAAAAACAACACCATAATAGTAACTTTTGTTGAGCTTGAACATTAAAAAAGACTGGTTAGAATCCAGTCTTTTTTGTTGCCTCTATCACCATCACCTCACCAACCCACCCTGTAGGGAAGGGATTTATCCCTTCCGTTATCATTTGGGTAGGGTTATTATCATGGTTAAGATAAACCATTGCGGAAGGGATAAATCCCTTCCCTACAAGGTGGGTTGCATCTCGGATTTGTTTTACTATAAGTCTATTGCGGGCTTGTTTCGCCTAAAATCGGGCTCAACCTACGGATCCGCAATCTCACTATGATGATCACTCCCAAGCATCGTCATCCCCAGCTCGACTGGGGATCTCACTATACTAATTAATTAAAGGTAAGTGAACAATGCTAGCGGATCCCCAAACACATCATTCCATCCTACCCTGTAGGGAGTGGATTCATCCACTCCGCATTGCCTAGCCGAAGGATTAGTAGTTACTATCCCAATTTATTCGGAATGGTCTGGTCGCAAAAGAAAATCGCTTTTGCTGCTCGACTAAGCAACCGAGATAAATCCATTCCCTACAGGGGTAGAGTGGCGAATTGGATATCTCTCGCCCCAATGCTATCAATCTCCCACCTCGTCATTACGGACTTGTTTCGCCTAAAATCGGGCTCAACCTATGGATCCGCAATCTCACTATGCTGATTATTAAAGGGTAGTGAGTAATGCTAGGGAGATCCCGCATCAAGTGCGGGATGACGAGGTTGGGTGCGGGATGACGAAGAAAAACACTATTTTTTCTTGCCAAGGATGGGCAAAACCCAGCCATAAAGCACAGCTCACATTTAGCATTAGGGGCTTTACAAATCTCTCGCCCCAAGACTATCAATCCCCCATCTCGTCATCCCGTGCTTGACACGGGATCTATGTATGATAGTGCATATTCAATAAGGTCTGCCCTTCTCCAAGTAGATCCTGAGTCAAGCTCAGGATGACGAGATGGGGGTGTGGGATGATGAAGAGGGTATAGAATAACGAAGAAGGGTACTACTTCTTCCCCTTCCCAAAGGATGGGCAAAAATCCGTCATAAAACACAGCTCACATTTAGCATTAGGGGCTTTACAAATCTCTCGCCCCAAAGCTATCACCTGGTGATTATACCTTATCCAGCTCTCCTTCGGCAAAGTCTTCATCAAATCAAACTCAATTTTAACTGGGTCTTGGTTTTTGGTAAAGCCTAAACGCCTTGAAATACGCATAACGTGGGTATCCACAACCACACTTGGCATTTTGAAGATATGGCAACGCACCACATTGGCCGTCTTCCTCCCCACTCCTGCAAGGGCGGTTAGCTCCTCCACGCTAGAGGGCAGCACACCCTCGTGCCTCTCTAAAAGCTGATTAGCACAAGTGATGATGTTTTTTGCCTTGTTTTTGTAAAACCCCGTTTGGTATACATCTTTCTCCATCTCTTTCAAATCTGCCGCTGCAAAGGCCTCTATGGTGGGGTATTTTTTAAAAAGGCTCTCCGTAACAATATTCACCCTATCGTCGGTGCATTGGGCGCTTAAAATAGTAGCGATAAGCAGCTCGTGAGGGTGGGTATAGTTTAGGTAGCATTTGTCTTCAAAGGGGTATCGGCTGTTTAGTGCTTCTAACACCAGTTTAATTCTATCGGCTTTTTTCATATGCAAATCTCCTTACAAAATAAAAACCCCTCCACCAAATGGAAGGGTTGATATAAGAAGCACGAGACGAGATTTGAACTCGCGACCCTCGCCTTGGCAAGGCGATGCTCTACCACTGAGCCACTCGTGCAAAGTAGGCTGCCAACACGCAACCTACTAAATACCATTATACTCATTTCTGAGGATTTGTCAATACTTTTTTAAAAGTTTTTTTAAAAAGTTTTTTAGACGTCCACAAAACGTTGTTTTTGCAGCACTTTGCGGATTATATTTGCAAGCTCCAAATCCACCATGCTATGTATAACCGTGCCAAAACCTATAAATAGCAAAATCCAAGGTACTGTTTGCCCTTCGGGGAAGGCGGTGCCAAAAAAGAAAAATATAACCACCAAGGCCTCTGCAACAGCGTGGATAACCCCCATAGTAAAAGAGAAAGCCCTAAGCTTAACGCCTTTAAAAGCCTTTTTATCCACCCTAGTAAGGTATATAGCACCTAAAAGGGCAAAAATAACATGGCTTGCTGCCCTTAAAACAATAACAAGGGGGAAGCCCGCTAGGAAAAAGCCTAAAGTAGTGCCTAAGGCCACGGCCACGGCCACCTTGGGGGATATAAACATAGCGATAAATATAGCTATGTGGCTACCTAAAGTGTAGGATGCCGCAGGGGGTATCACTATTCTAAAAGGCGGCACGGCAGGTGCGGCAAGGGGTATCAAAATACCAATAGCTACCAAAAGCCCAGTTAAAACAATTTTAAACACTTTGGAGTCGTTCATTTTTATTCTCCTTTTTGTAATTTGCCTACCCTCTCCTCATTTGGAGTGATGTAGGCCGTTTTGTAATTGTCATATATAACCGCACCAGGCTTGCCGCCCGATTGTTTTTTTATGTTTTTGCGTAAGCAATAATCCACAGGCACCATTGAGCCGCCCTGCCCTTTACTGTAAAAGGCTGCAAGGTTTACCGCTTCTTCAAGGGTTTGCGTGGGCACTTCTCTGCCCTTGGTTTTCAAAATAACATGAGAGCCAGGCATGTTTTTTGCATGCAGCCATATGTCGTCTTTATCGGCATTTTTGGTTAAGGTGTCGTTTTGCATGTTGTT
This sequence comes from Defluviitaleaceae bacterium, assembly GCA_009781815.1. Taxonomy (GTDB): domain Bacteria; phylum Bacillota; class Clostridia; order Lachnospirales; family WRAX01; genus WQVB01. The sequence continues at coordinate 3,473 of WQVB01000028.1, read as the reverse complement.
TTTGCCTACAAAAACATCAAACCCATCATCGGTTATAAAGTGCATGGGCTTTGAAGTTGTCGGCTTTTTTTCTTTAGCCTTGCTTTTGGTTTTTTTTATGAACCCCTCTTGTTGCAGCTCTTCTCTTATCTGGTTTAAATCTGCCGTGGTTTCGCTTTGGGCTATACTTTGCAGCACCCCTTCTAGGTAGGCAAGCTCTTCTTTATTTTGAGCCACCTGCCCCACCAGTGCCTCTGCCGTACGCTTTTGTTTGTTGTATTTTTTAAAATACTCCTGGGCGTTTTCTGCAGGGGTTTTTTGAGGGTTAAGCACCACATCTATATCTTTCATGCCGTCATAAAAATTTTGAAGAGTAGCCTTCGCCATGCCCGTTTGTAAAGCGTGAATATTAGCCGTGATAAGCTCTCCAAAGAGACGCAAGCTATCCATATTAGCGATTTCTTTTTGAGTTTTAGCGTGTATGTCCGCCTTTTTAACGCATCTCTCAATCAAGTTTTGCAAAACCCGACGCATATCTTGAGATTTTTGCTTGATGCGGTCTGCATTGTCTTTGGTGTTGTAAAAATGCTCTAAAAGCCCCGATGGCGAATCAAAACTTTGCACCATATCATCACCAAAAACACCCTTGCCAAAAAAGGCAAAAGAAAGGCTTGTTTTTTGTAGGGTATAAGGCGAAAACCTACCCTCACCCACGTCTTTCATGACGCTCTTAAAAGCCTCTTGTGGGGTGATGCCTTCCCTTTGTGCAATTTGCATTATAATGCCTGCACTAGCCTTGCTCACCCCTACAAAATTCTCAAATATATCTTTCTCCGTGGCTATATTGTTTATATTATCTAGGTTGAGAGGGTCTTTTTTGCCTTGCTTTGGCGGGTCTGCATAAGGTCTGCCTGGCAGCACTTGCCTAACGGAAGACTGGCTGTAAGATATATGCTTGATAGCATCTAAAACAACCCCATCACCGCTCACTAAAATAATATTACTGTGCCGCCCCATAATCTCGAGGATGAGGGTCTTCTCCTCCAAATCTCCCATTTCGTTATAGCTTTGAATGTGGATTTTAACTATCCTTTCAAGGCCTTGCTGGGCTATTTTGATAACCCGCCCGCCGCCTATATGCTTACGTAAAATCATACAAAACATAGGGGCGGTCAGCGGGCTTTCTTTTGTTTTGCTAACCAAATGCAGGCGTGGGTAGGAGGCATTTGTGGTTAGCATCAACTTATAGTTAGCCCCACCAGCACGGATAGACAGGGTGATTTCGTCTTTTTCCGTCTGGGCTATTTTGTCTATACGCCCGTCAGCAAGCTTGCTTGAAAGCTCGTCCACAACGGCGGCTATACATATGCCATCAAAAGCCATTTTAACGCCTCCATTCTTTTTGTTATCCTTGATTCGCACAATTCCATTTTGCTGATTATTTAAGCTCGTCATTAAATTTGTGGCGAAGCAATCCCCCTACTCGTCATCCCGTGCTTGACACGGGATCTAATTTGAGAAGGGCACAGCCCTAATTAGAGTATGCACTATCATACATAGATCCTGAGTCAAGCTCAGGATGACGACTAGATGCCAAGATAAATCAACGGTCTATCTCTATCCACATAACAGGGCGAATCCCCACATAATAAGGTACATCATCACCCCATTCAAATAAACCGCCATCAGGGTCTACATTAGCAGCATGGTCAGCCTCAGAGCCAGGTGAGCGTAGCCACCACCATTCTCTCCATGTTTGGTTGCTACCTCTACCAAAAGTTATAAAAGCAGACCCTGACATAGGCTCAGCAAAAAAATGAAGAACTTCATCGATACTAAGTAAAAAGATATAGTCCCTTGTGTCATTTCCTCCATCTCCACCTAGTGGGTTATCATCATTAACAACATTTGTAAGCACAATTCTATCTCTATCTAGCCCTTCAAAGGTGCTTAGAAACTCATTATTAAGATATCCACGGATATAGCTGTTTTCCCACGTTATATCCACATCTTCTCTATGATAAGGCAGCTCCTTCAATATATCTTCACTTATAATTTTAGCCATGCCACCTTGCACATCAAGCACACGCCAAAAAATGCCGTTAAAATGTATAAGCCTGCCGACGGCTATGGTGTCATTCTCCAATGTTACAGCCGTTAAATTAGGGTTGCCGCTAAAGGCCGAGCGACCAATATTTGTAACACTATAAGGCACATGAACCCCCGTGATGCCTGCCTCTAAAAAAGCCGTTTCACCAATGCTTACAACAGGCATATTGTTTATAGTAGCGGGGATGTGTACTTGCTCACCCTCCCCCATATAGCCTATAATCTCTACGCCACCCGCAACCTGCCTATGCTCAAAATACCCAGCAACGTATGACTCGGTGTATTGTTCAGGAGGCGTGCCTCCGCCACATGCCGCAAGGGCCACGCTTGCAACAAGGGCAGCTAAAATAAATCTTAATTTTTTCATGTTTGTTATCTCCTTTTCTTTTGAAATAGTGTGCTAGGCATATTCCTAATAACTGCTAGGGTCGTCAGGGTCTCTAATCACCCTTATGCCTTGGTTAAGGCTATTTATCGCCTCTATATCCGCCTTTTCAAGTTTAAAATCAAATATATTAATATTCTCCCTTAAGCGGGCTATATTGGTAGTTTTAGGTATAGCCGCCACCCCATTGTCTATATTCCAACGGAGGATAATTTGAGCTGGTGTTTTAGCATACTTGTTAGCTAAAGATGTGATGATGTCGCTGGTTAAAAGGTCTGTAGAGCCTCTCCCAAGGGGGCTATAGGCTATCACCTGTATGTCTTCATCTTGACAATATTCTCGCACATCTTTTTGGGTTAGGTATGGGTGATGCTCATACTGGTTAGCGGCGGGCTTTACCTCCCAATGTTTTTCAAGCTCTTGTATATGATGCTGCTTAAAATTGCTGATGCCTATGGCTTTTACCAAGCCCCTTTTGTATATGCTCTCCAAAGCCTTATAGGTCTGCACAAAGCGGCCTGGGTATGGCCAATGGATTAGATAAAGGTCGATATAGTCAAGGTCAAGCTTTTTTAGGCTGGCTTCAAAGGCTTTTATAGGGCCGTCGTCTGTTTGCTGGGCTTGGTTATGCACCTTTGTGGTTACAAAAATGCCCTCACGGGCAACGCCGCTTGTTTTTATGCCCTTGCCCACCATGTCTTCATTACCATAAAACTCCGCCGTGTCGATGGCTTTATAGCCTGCTTCTATGGCATTTACCACCACAGCCACCCCATCCACATCAGAAGGTATTTGAGACACGCCAAGACCAACCTTTGGTATCATCACCCCGTTGTTAAGCTTAAAATATTCCATATCTAAACCACCTTTCTATATTTTGGTTTGCAATCATTCACTAGCGTCATTGCGGATAAAGCCAGCAACACGTCAATCCAATCTAACCTTTTTACCACTGTAGGGAACGCATTTATGCGTTCCGACTTACCTTGCTGAAGGATAG
>WQVB01000027.1 GCA_009781815.1 Defluviitaleaceae bacterium | reverse complement strand
TGGCATGATAGAAGGCAATAAAGAGCAACAAACCCAAGCCACAAGCCACAACAAACAAAGCTACCTAGCTCAAAAAGAAGAGCAGGCACGTGCAAGGCAGCTAAAAGCCAAAATAGAAAGGCTTGAGAAGGCTATTGAAGAGGCGGAAGAGGCCATCGCTAAGCAAGATGAGGTGCTAGCAAAGCCTGATGTGGCAACAAACCATGTAAGGGCGGCTGAAGAGCATAAAATAAAAGTGGAGCTAGAGGCAAAGCTTGAGGGCTTGCTGGCAGAGTGGGAAGAGGCTAATTCTTGATTTCAGTTTGTGTTTACTCGCCACCTCAATCGTCATTGCGGGCTTGATCCGCAATCTCTAGGTCTGCAATCGTTACTTTTTAGTAATTGGTATAGTGAGATTGCGGATCAAGTCCGCAATGACGAGCTTAAGTGATTAGCAAATTAGGATAATGTGAATCTGCACCACACTTTTAACAAAACAATCTCATATCGTCATCCCGCACTCGATGCGGGATCTCCCTATCATAGCGTACAACCTAGCAAGCAATCAGTATAGGGAGATCCCCAATCAAGTTGGGGATGACGGTATGGGACGGTTTCGCTAAGTGATTGGCAAATTGTATTAATGTGAGCTGCAATAGACCTATGGAGAAACGCCCGTCATCCCTCCTAAGTCGTCATCCTGAGCTTGACTCAGGATCTATGTGGGATAGTACACAACCCTAATTAGGACTGCCCTCCTCCAATTAGATCCTGAGTCAAGCTCAGGATGACGACTTAGGAGAATAGCATAATTATATCATTAGAACGAACTCTTTGTTGATGCCTGCCCTCAGGGTGAGGATTACAACAACAAAACACTAGAAGCCAATTCTTAATCATGATGTAATAAAAATGTAAAGGAAAGCTGATATAATAAAGCTATGATTAAAGACAAAATCCAAAATATTATATTGGTGGTGCTATCTCTTGCTTGTATTGGCATGGGCATTTATTTGTTTGTTAGCGACTTTTCTTTAAGGGGGCTGTTTTTTACCGTACCCATCACCACAACCAGCAACCACACTAGCCCTCACCTTGAAGTTTCCTCTCCCCTTATAATCTCTTCAGCGAGGGTGGCTGTGAACACAGCCGCAGGCAGCCAAAGGGTATATTTGGGCAATTTAGAAGAGCAAGATGTGTGGCAAACATCTACAGACGCCATCTCTCGTCTGATAGAAGAGGGTGATTTTGAGCGTTTGGGCATTGTTAATGATGATGCTTTTTTGCGAAGCCTTGAAGCAACGCCCCATATATGGATACAGTACAACTTCCCCATGCCTGCAACTTTTTTTAGGGAGTTTCACGGTAGCCGAGAGGGTTTTTTGTCTTCTCACTTTGATAGCTTTAATAGCCTAATAATCACGAAAGATTTAGACTTTATTTTTATAGAAGAGGCAAGCGACATTTTTTTTGTATTTTCTTTAGACCTGCCCCCTTTGGCATATAGCCTTGAGGCTTTTTTTGGCGATATTTTAGAGGTGGAGGCTGATGATTCTCAAGATTTTGCAATCACCTATAGAGCATATAGCCCTATAGGCACTTTAAACCTTGCCTCTGTGGCGGAGCATATACGGTTTTTGTTCCCCGCTGGGGATATACGCAATGTCTCTCAAGCACCTGTTAACAATATACTCACCTATAGCGACGGCCAGCGGACGGTAAGGTTTTTTCCTGATAGTATTGTAGAGTATGTAGCCTTGCTAGACACTACAAGAAGCCACGAGGGTTTTGCACCATCTCTGCTTGTGGCCTTTGATATGATTGTAAAAGACAAAGAAATAAACACCCCTAAAAACCATATAATACTATCTGGCTACAGTTTTGACGATGCCACGGGGCGTTATCATTTTTATTTTGATTATGTGCGTAACAACCAAATCATAAATATAGACGATAAATTTGCAAGACACCCCCTAGAGGTGCATGTAGCAAGGGGGCAAGTGGTGTATTATCGCCGCTTGATGTTGTATTTTTATGATGTTGTAGAAATTTACCTTGAAAATGCATCTGGAGTGATAAACCTTCATGAACAATAATGGAAAAATTAAAAATATAGCTATTGCCTTGCTGCTCGGCGTTTTTATATTGCTGGTTGCGGCTGCCTTTCTCGACGGCAGGCAATATGTAATGTCTTCTAACCAAAAAGAAAATATACTTATGATTTTAGAGCACAACAATATATATGCAGAGGCGGATATTTTAACGAGATATCGCCCTAAGAGGCAAGTGTCCCTCTCAAGGTATGATTATGACATTGAGGCTATATCTGCACGCTTTTTTGAAGATGGGCCAATACAAGAAGAGATAGTGCCTGGCAGCAATATATACTATTGCCCCCGCACGTTAATGTCTATCCACCATCAGTTTCAAAATAATGAGCTTGTTTTTGAAATGCCTGGTGGCTTATTGCTAGGTTTTGACCAGGCGGGTGAGGCTTATTTTGAAAAAAACCTTGAAAATGCCACCCAGCTTGCCAATGCTTTTATATCTGAAATATTGCAAGGTGCTGCTCTTGATATGTCTTTATACTCTATTTCCCTAACATATGGGGGGGATTATTTGCTTACTTTTTATGCTCGCTATAGAGGTTATATCATCTATAACAGCCAAGTCAGGGTAAGGGTGGGTGTGCAGGGCATCACCCGTGTGTTTTATAGCAACACCGCCAACAACGGCTTTTTTGGGGAGCTTTTGCCTATTTTTTCGCCTGATGAGGCATTGCTTGCTTTGGCTAGTTTTTTGAGAACATATATGGATATTGATGGTGATATATACATCTTAGATATGCAAACAATATACCAAAGGCAACCTGGCCGAAACATAGCTGTGCCTGCATATTTATTCACCATCGCCGTTTCAGGGGTGCATTTTAATATTATTTTTAACGCCCTTACAAACACTTATATGTATTATCGCCCTATAATATAAAAACCGCCAAGGCTGCAAGTGAGCCTATGGCGATTTTTGTGGTTACGGTTTTGTGCATATCCTAGAACAACTTGCCGCCAGAAAGCATCATGAAAAGCAGCAACATTGTTAAAGTGTCGCCGCCGCCAAAGCCTCCAGTGCCGCCCATCATCAACAACAATAAAATAAGAAGCATGCCGTTGTCGTTGTGAGTAGGCCCGAAAGGCGGGTTGCCGCCTGCTATTGGGTTGTGCATATACTTTACCTCCTTTTAGCTTTTTACACCAAACTCTAACTAAAAGCTTTGAGATTGGTATTAGCTATAGTCGCTTTTGGATAAATGACTATAAACCATCCTATGAAAACCTTAGGAAATATTGCCTGTCATAAAAAAATAATACAAGTATTCATGACTTTTAGACTTAGGGGTGGCTCGTCAATTTCTGCCCGCTCGCTCCCACCCCCGACGTGGCATCATAAGTATGTCGCCCTCCCCCGCCCCGCTCGGGGCAGAAATTTTAGTATCTTGTGGAGAGGGGATTCTCTCGCCCTTAGGATATATCGGAGTACTGATGAGATTTTTCGCCTCCCGAGTGGGGTGGGGTTGGCATAGCACTTATGCCCTGTATAACACTTAGGGTGGGAACGAGGGAGGCGAAAAATCGGGGCTGTGATTAATTACAAAGGGAGGCTACACAATGCTAAAACAATATAAAACCATATACAACCAAGCCGAGGTAGAGTTTGTTGAAAAAAAGTCCAAATTTATAGGCTATGCCTTTCCCGTTACTAGCGAGGAGGAGGCGTTGGAGCATTTAGAGAACATCCGCAAAATGCACTTTAAAGCCACTCACAACTGTTTTGCATACCAAATAGGCGAAAACAACCAATTTAAAAAACAAAGCGATGATGGAGAGCCCAACGGCACGGCAGGCATGCCCATTTTAGACTATATACAAAAAAGTGGCTTAAAAAATATCTTGATAGTTGTTACAAGATATTATTGCGGCATTTTGCTTGGCACAGGCGGCCTTGTGCGTGCATATGGCAAAGGGGCAAGCATGGCGGCTGCAGCTGCAAATATTATAGAAAAAAACCTCCACCAAAAGCTTGAGGTGGCAGTACCCTATAACCTTAGCGGCAAGGTAGAATATGAAATACGCAACCAAAATTATATTTTGCTTGACATTTTGTATGAAGACATTGTAAAATTTGTAGTAGTGATAGAATATGATAAAGCTGATGGCTTTGTAAAATACATGGCAGATATAACGGCAAATGTGGCAAATATAACGCCCCTAGGCCTAGTGTATACGGCTGATGTTGGCGGCAAAGTTGTTATCGTGTGAAGGGAGGTTTGAAATGGAGAAGATGATAGAGCAACTTGGCAAAAAGATGAGCCGTTACCTTCATTGGCTCGATTCTAAAAAACAAGGCGACAAACTAAAAGATTTTGCAGAATCGAAAGAGCTTGTTTTTCTACTAGCGGATATTATACAAAATGATAACTGGGAGGATTATCCCAACCTAAAAAGCTCTTATAATAACCCTTATGTAGGGTATTCTGTGGCTATTCACATTTTGTTGCAATATATAATAAGTGAAATGGATGGATACGAAGATGTTTTATCTTCTCTTGAAGAAGTTACCAACAAAGCTGTTGATACAGTTATGAGTGATGAGCCTGATGATAATAGGGCTTATATGCTGGTGCATATTTATAATTCATACAAAAAACAAAAGGCTTTCCAACTCGTTTAATTGAGATACTTGAGCGTGTTCCAAATGATAAATTGACCTTTGAAGACAAGGGTGAATCTTATAAGGTTGGTGCTTGTCGTGGTTTTTTCACGGCTTCAACAATCTCCATTCCTGCTGAATATAACGGCAAACCTGTAGATGAAATAGATTATAGGGGATTTGAGAATCTTAGAAAGCTATCGTCGGTTGAAATCCCCCAAGGGGTTAGAGTAATACGTGATTCTGCCTTTAGTGGCTGTGCCAAATTAAAAAAAGTAACCCTGCCAGAGAGCCTATATGAAATTGGTAAGTTTGCCTTCGCAAGTAGTGGATTAGAGGAAATTATCATTCCGAAAAATGTGAGTAAAATCGGAAGCGATATTTTCTCTCGGGTTGACGCTATAAGCATTAAGGTTATAGGGCACACACAAAAGCCCGCAGGCTGGAACGAAAAATGGAATAAAACAACAACATCGCCTCTTTGTGATAATTACCATGAGGTGATTTGGGACTACAACATAGATGATGCTATCAAATAATAGCAAGGTTAACATCACATAAAAGGAGAGTTTAAAAATGGCAGGTCATTCTAAGTTTGCGAATATCAAACATAAAAAAGAGAAGATGGATGCAAAAAGGGCAAAGATTTTTACTAAATTTGGCAAAGAGCTTGCGGTGGCTGTTAGCCTTGGCGGGCCAGACCCTTCTTCAAACCCACGCCTTAAAGACACTATACGCAAGGCCAAGGCAAACAACATGCCTAACGACAATATCGACCGTGCTATAAAAAAAGCAGCAGGCGATAAAGGTGGCGTAACCTTTGAAAACGTTGTGTATGAGGGCTTTGGCCCAGGTGGGGTGGCTGTGTATGTAGAAGCCCTAACCGACAACAAAACCCGTACCGTTGCTAATGTACGCTCTGCCTTTAACAAAGGGGAGGGCAACATGGGCGTTAGCGGCTCGGTGTCCTTTCAGTTTGACAATATCGGTCAAATAATCGTGCTTAAAAGCGATGTCATAACTGAAGAGGATTTGATGATGATGGCTTTGGAGGCAGGTGCAAGTGATTTTGCAGCAGAAGAAGAAGGCTATGAAATAACCACAGACCCTTCAGACTTTGACGCAGTGCTTGAGGCTTTGCAACAGGCCAATATAGAGGTGTTTGAGGCGGAGGTTATCATGAAGCCAAAAATGTATACAAAGCTGACGGACCCTAACCACATCAAAGGCATGAACAAAACCCTAGCACTTTTGGAAGAAGATGACGATGTGCAAGATGTATACCACAATTGGGAGGAATAAAACAAATGACAAAATTCAAAAAACTAGCAAAAACTTTAACGGCAGGTGCTTTAGCTCTTGTTATGATGGTGTCTATGCCTTTTGTGGCACAAGCACAACAAATCCAGACAGCAGCACCTATATCTGAAGAAATGACCCAAGAAGAATTTCTAGATTTGGTTGCAGAGCTAGAGGCAATGCTTGCCGAAATGTTTGCAAATACGCAAAATTTAATATTTTTAACCGAAGAAGCTAGAGAGATTGCTTTGGATGATTTTGAGTATTTTGAATGGTATCTATTAGAAGTCTTCCCTCAGCAGAATATTGTGGGCAGGGTGTTTAACGATACCTTAGAAGATATTTTAGACATAATGTGGTTTGCAATATATGACAAAGCCCCTATAAACAACTGGGCAGCTATACTTATGCCTGAAAGGTGGGGCCATGAGCTTGAAGATGACCTTGACATAGCCGCTGCGTATATGTTTTCTTTAATACTCATGCTTACCTTTGAGATAGAGATGCTAGGCCACGTAAGCCCGCAACTAGATATAGAGGTGCAACACTATTTGTTTAGTGCCATGCAGTTTTTTCATGCCTTAGAGGCTGAGTTTGATGAAGATGAAGAAATCGAAGAAGGCTTTACGAGCTATATTATAGATGCATTTGGCCTTGATATATACCACTTGTTCTACTCCACATTTGATAGTATCGCTTCAGACTATTTAATTTTAAACAACCCCGCCACCTTGTGGTTCTATGGCTTAAACCCTGATGAGTGGGATTTATACGAAAGCCCATTTAGTATTTTAGGCACTTTTTATGAAGATAATGTAACAACAAAAATCATAGAGGAAGACCGCATCGCCTACCTCCGCATCGATAGCTTTATAAACGACCCTGACCTTGATGCAGAAACTTTAATGGCTTTTTATGAAGAGATACAAGGCTTTGACCACCTTATAATAGACATAACGGGCAACCTTGGTGGCTTTTCTACATATTTTCCTCTAAATGTTGTAAGACCACTTATAACGGACAACCTACATTTTAGGCATGTAGAATTTTTTATGTCAAGCTTTCTGACGGATCATCTTTTTGAATATCCCTTGTCTTTGAATTTTGCAAACTTATACGACATCTTACCAGCTAGGGAGTTTGTGCAAAACTCACAAGGTATGGATATGTTTAACCAAGATGATTTAAGGCTGCTTGACTATGCAATTGTTTGGGAGACGGTGTATACCCCATCCGAAGACGGCTTCCCTTTTGAGGGGAGGATTTGGCTGTTGACTGACGAGTGGTCTGCCTCTGCTTCTGTTGCGGCAGCACAAATGGCTGTTGAGACGGGCTTTGCCACGGTTGTAGGTGAGCCTACAAGCCGCACTTCAGGCACTATACATACATTTATAACCTTGCCGCAAACAGGCATAGCTGTTAGGGTGGATTTGGGCTACACAACAGACAGCCGTGGCCGCTCTATAGAGGAGTTTGGCGTAGTGCCAAATATCGCAAATATGGACGGCATGGATGCTTTAGAAACGACCCTTGCTATAATCGCTTTAGAAAAAGATGTTGATGGAGAGGTGTTTGTGCCTTTACGTCAAATGTCATACATCTTCGGTGCAAGCGTAAACTGGGATGCAGCCCGCTCTCTAGTTATTATTGTAAACGCAAGTGGCACGCCACATTTGGTTTCTGTGCCTGAGGTAGGCGGTTTTATTGAAGATGGCACATCATGGGTGCCGAGAAGTTTTATTGAGACATTATTTTAAAGGAAAAACCCCCTAACCTTGAATGTTAGGGGGTTTCGTATTATAGATGAAGCTTACCTCACAAGCATCCCGAAAATACTCAACCCACCTATTCGTCATCCTGAACTCACGTCATTCCAATCTACCCCTGTAGGGAATGGATTCATCCATTCCGCCTCCCATCTTGCTGAAGGATAGAGGGGTGCAGACCCAATAGCGGAATGGATAAATCCATTCCCTATAATGAGAATTGGGATGACGTTGGAGGAGGGTAGGCTTAATTGGATATGCACTATCATGCATAGATCCTGAGTCAAGTTTCGCTTAAAACCAAGCTCAACCAAGGGATCAGGATGACGAGTGGGGGACGTTTGTTTTGCTAGCAACCTATACGTATGATTGTCCTATAGTTTGATTCAGCCTGTGCCTATTTCTCAACAGTAATGCCAAATTGCAAGCGACTGCCAGTGAAGGCTGCCACTAGGAAGTGGAAGAGGTAATCTCCATCACCTTCATATTTAAGGTGCAGGTATGTGTGCACTGTTTCGCCTTGAGCCATATAGTTGATGGAGCTAATATCATAGTCTCCAAAGGCGGTTTGCACACGCCCTTGTGCGGCGCTGGTGGGTCGCTCTCCGTCGGGGTTGGTTACTGTAGGCATGTGAAAAACCCTGCCAGCTTGGTCAACACCCTCAAAGTATATATTGGTAAGGGTGATAGGTATGCGGATGAATACAGTTTGTTCGTTGTACCACTCATAGGTTTCTTCATGGAGGGTGCGGTTAAATTGGTTTTGAGGTATGTAGCTGTCAAGGGTAACAAAAGAGATATCAGAGCTTAGTGTAATCTCAAACAAATCCCCATGTTGCTCTGGCGGCACGCTAAAGCTGTTTATAGCTAAAACAACTGTATCGCCAAAAGACGGGCGGCCAGAAGGGTGGCCTTGAGATGCAGGTGGTGCAGGCTCAGGGCTTGGTGGTGGCGGTGTTGGCGTTGGGTCTGGAGCTTGAGGTGCAAACTCTGGGGTAAATGTAATCATATCGTTTATGTCTATATCGGGCAGCGGGTCATAGTCATTATTGCCTCCGCAGGCGGCAAGGGTCAATGTGAGTGCTAAAAGTGTAGCTAAGGTCAAAAACTTTCTTTTCATTTTAAATCCCCCTTAAATAAAAATGGGGAGTGTACAAATAGCCTCCATCTCGTCATTGCGGGCTTGACCCGCAATCCCCTTTCTTCCCGAATTATATAGGAAGTAAGGGGATCCTGAATCAAGCCTTGACAAGGATTCAGGATGAAGATGGACGCAGTTATCCACTCCCTAAAAATATGAACCCTTTACAAGCTCACATTTGTTTTTTAATTATTCGTCGCCTTCTTCGTCTTCCATTTCAAAAGCGTCATCGCCATCTTCTGGGAAGAAGAAAAGGTCGTCATCTTCGTCATCTAGCATCCAATCATCTTCTAAAAGCTCTTCATCCCTCTTAAACCATTTTACAAGGCCGATAACAAGGGTAGCTAAAATAGCGGCAGAAAGCACGATAATGCCTATAACAACTATAGGGTTTTTGTACCAGCATTTTTTGCCTTTGTAAAACTTCTTAACTGGGTTATGATTTTTAATGTACTTTTTCATTTTTTTCATGTTCATAAAATAACGCCTCTCTTCTCTTAGTTTTTATTTCATATTTTTAATTGTTTTAGCGGGGCGGGGTTGCTTTTTTTGTATTGCGTCATATTCATCAAAAGCCCTTAAGAGCATTTGCCTTTCGTCGTTGTATTTTAGAAGGTGAAAGGCCTCATGCTTCTTATAATAGCCCCCATCGGCAAAAAACTCTTCCCTTTGGGGTTTAAACTGATATGAATTTGCATACATCAAATGCCAATGAACCGTTTTGTTCACAATACCTTCACAGACTTTGAAAGAATAGTGAGTGCTACCAAGATAGCTTAAAACTTTGGCAGTTACGCTGGCCTCTTCAAAGACCTCTCTTGCGGCTGTTTGGGCAAAGGTTTCGCCTTCTTCCATTGTGCCTTTAGGCAGCACCCAGCCAGCATATTTTTTGTTTTGACTTTTGTATAGAAGCAATACCTTACCTTTGTATATCACCACTCCTCCACAGCTTACAGTTTCTAGCATGTTGTTGTCCCTCTTTAACGCTTATCTGTTTTTGGATTTCCAATAAATTACCATAAAGCTATTATACCTTTTTTCTAAGGATTTTTCAAGCCCTATTTTTAAAAGAGTTCAAGAAAGTCATTGCGGGCTTGACCCGCAATCTAATAAGGGATACATAAACCCATATAGATTGCGGGTCAAGCCCGTAATATGCTTGTAGCGAAGCACCTCTCAACTCTCCTAGTCGTCATCGAGCCTGTCCTGAACTTGATTCAGGATGCTTGACAC
>WQVB01000026.1 GCA_009781815.1 Defluviitaleaceae bacterium | reverse complement strand
CCCGCAATGGACATGTAGCGAAACCAACTCACACCGTCATCCCATGCTTGACACGGACTCTCACTAGCATAACGCACATTCCAGTAAGTAATCAGTATAGGGAGATCCCGCATCGAGTGCGGGATGACGGTGTTGAGATCAGGTCTAAATTTATTGCATTACATAATCGTCATTATTGATTGTTACTTGCCCCTCGTGGATGTAGGCGTTGTTTACGCCAAAAACTTCTCTAAAAAAGTTAAGAGGCACATAGGTGGTTTCGTTTATTAAAAGAGCTGGGTGGTCTAGGGTTATGGTTTCGCCGCCCACAACAAAATATTTAGAGTTGATGGAGAAGGCTATGTCAGCCTCGCCATTGTTTACGGTTATATGCCCTGCATCCCACCCTATGGTGTGCCCAAAGCGAAGGAGGTTTACAACGGCTCTAAAAGGCACGTAAAAGCCACCGTCAATATATCTCCAAAGGGCGTCTACCATGCGGCCTTCAACTAAAATACCATAGTTTTCAACGAAGATAGGCTCGGTGCCGTCTGCAAGGCCAAGGTAGCCTAGCTCAAAATCACCAAGGTCAAGGCCCATACCTGGCAAATGTACCGCTTTTTCAAATAAAACCGTTACAGAAAGCTGTGTATCACTACCTGGTATTGTTTGGGGTATCATAGCCCTTGAGGTTGGCCCATATGTTACAACTAATATGCGACCGTCTAAAAAGTCAAGCACAGTTTGCCCTTCTTCAAGTAGCTTACGCACATTTTGCCCATCCTGCAGGTATATTGGCGTGTTTTCGTTTACTACAAGCATAAAGTTGCCGCCAGCAGACATTAAGGTGTGGTTGTTACCTTCCATCACCTCAAAGCGGTCGATACGCACATTTTCTGCATCTTTGTTGTTTACAATCAAGCGGGCTGTGTGCTGTGGTGGGTATATTAAAGGGGCTATGCCGCCTGCATAATAATGCCCAGCTATATGCTGACCCACCTCAAGCTCTTGCTCACCTAAAATAAAGGTGAGGTGGTTTTTAACAAAAACCATTGTGCCGCCTTCAGCGTGGTTAACGGTGATATAGGCTATTTCGTCATATTCTCTAATATCTACAATCTCGCCGCTAAAGGAGAGGGAGTTTGCTTTTGCTTGCTCATACTCGCCATAGGCTTCCTCTGGGGCGTCATATTGATATGCAAAGGCTGGCATCAAGGCAGACAAAGTCATAACGCCACCTAAAGCTATCGCTGCTATCTTTTTAAATTTTTTCATAAATAAAGCACCTCTTTTTTCTATTTGTTTTGAGAGTGGATAACTTCGATACCCGTCGTCATCCCGAGCCCTTGGTTGAGCCTTGTTCTTTAGGCAAAACTTGACTCAGGATCTAATTGGAGGAGGGCAGTCCTAGTTGGGTGTCCACTAGCCCACATAGATCCTGAGTCAAGCTCAGGATGACGACTTAGGATTGCATGGATAGACCCAATGAGATTAGCCACCTCGTCTTCAGTTTACACTTATATAGACGACAGCCTATAAAGAAAGTTTCGCAAATATAGTTACGTTTGAGTTACAAATTTATTGCCTTTATTTTGCCCAAAAGAGAGCCTTGTATTCAAATTTTTATAAGGTGATTTATAGTTAAAATTATATTTCGCTAAATCTAGCTAAAACATCTTCAACTACGGCAGAGCCGCCCTCAAAATATGTTATTGTTATCAACCTTGCAAAGCCATCGCTAACATTAACAAATTGACGACCATAAGCCGCTACACCAAAGCCCATGTCCATTTCTGTTTCAAGAGAGTGCCACTCATACCTACCTATTGTAGTTGTGCCAGGCAGGATGTTTACAGTAGCACCTACTTCGACTAAGCTTTGAGACCCTACTTCCATATAGCCTTCTACCGTCATGCTTCTCAGGGGTAACCTTTCAAAAATAACTTGAACGCTTGTGCCTGTTTCTTCACAAGTTACAAGCATATCCGTAAGTAGTGTATCTATATCTGCAAGGTTATCTATTTCAAACATATCTGAGCTAATGCCTTGAGCAAGAGCAATGCGTGCATCTGAAAACACGTGCCAGTCAGCAGGTGCTTCAAACCTAAGCCCTAAATATTCGTTGGTGTATACGTTGCCGCTCCAAGAGCCACGAGAAAACTCTCTATTGTTGCTGCCGCAAGCACCCAAAACCATCACTATTGCAAAAACCATTATTATAGCTGCTAAGCTTCTTTTAAACATATTGTAAACCTCCATTTATTTTCAAGTTTATTATTGTAGGTTGCTTATTTTGGCTAAAACATCTTCAACTACGGTAGAGTTGCTTTGAAAATGGGATATTATTATGAGCCTTGCAAAGCCATCGCTTATGTTGACGAATTGGTGGTCATAGGCTATCATATCAAAGCCCATGTCCATCTCCGTGGCGAGAGAGTGCCACTCATACCCGCCGATTGTGGTTGTGTCTGGGGCGATTGTGGCGATAGCCCCTATTGTGTCTAATATCTCGCTTGCTAGCTCCATGTACTCTATAGCGGTTCTATCTGCTTCGGGTAGTCTCTCAAAAGCAACTTGAACATTTGTGCCTGTTTCTTGGCAAACCACTAACATATCTATAAGCATTACATCAACATCATTAAGGTCATCTACGTTAAGAAAGTCTGAACTCATGCCTAGCATCTGGGCTATTTCTGCATCTGTATGCACTTGCCAGTTAGCGGGTGCTTCAAATGTAAAGCCTAAATATTCGTTAGTGTATGTGTTGCCAACCCAAAAGCCACGAGAGAAGTTGTTTTCATTGTTATTGTCTTGCGGGAGGTAGTCGCTAGGGGCTGGGGTAGGCTCATAATCTAAATAGATTAAAGGCACTACAGCTGGGTATGTCTCATCATCTCTACCACCGCAAGCGGCTAACACCGCCCCAAGGACTAAAAGCATTGCTATCATCACTAAGTTTCTTTTTAACATATAATAAATCCTCCATTTTTAATTATCTTTTATTGTGCTATCTTATAAAATTTGTAAAGGTTTTCTTAACTTTTTCAGGCGGGTGGATGGTGCCTTTGCCGTGGTCTACAAGCTTTAGGGCATAGGCAAAGTTGTTTGCCAGCACCTGCATAATTTGCACACCTTCATCATCCCCATGCACCTCACCTGGGCGTGTGCCGTGGATGACATTCCAATAGTTTGACCCTACAACCAGCATCTCGGTGTATAGCAAATAATGGTTAAGCTGGTCAACAGACGCCACCCCGCCAGAGCGGCGGACAGCCACAATGCCAGCACCTACCTTGCCACGAAACAAGCCGCCGTTAACGCCAGCTACATAAAACACTCTATCTAAAAGAGATTTTAAACCGCCGCTGATGCCCGAAAAATACACGGGAGAGCCTAGGATGAGGCCGTCGGCATTTTTGACCTTTTGGATAAAGCTATTTACCACATCATCTTTGATGATGCACTCTTCATCTTGTGTTTTAGCACAAGCGGCACAAGCCATGCAACCTGCGATGTTTTTGCCTATTTGCAATATCTCTACATCTATGCCTTGCTCTTTTAAAATGCCAGCCATAATGTTAAGGCTTTGAAAGGTGTTGCCATCTGCCTTTGGGCTGCCGTTTATAGCTATAACTTTCATGCTTCCTCCCCCTTATACAAAGCTCATCTTGTCCCAATCAATCTCATGGGGTTCTTTTTTTGTGTTGCCATAGCCGCAGGCCACAGCCATGCCAAAATCAAAACCTGCGGGCCAGTCTAGCCTTTTTTTAAGGGCTTCTGCCTCGTCGCTTAAAAAGGCGTGGCTTGCCATGGCTACAATAACATTGTCGACCCCCATAGAGTGAGCGGCTAGGGCTATGTTTTGCGTAACTATGCCACAATCAATGTCAACCCAGTTGCTTTGTGCATTTGTGTCTTTTAAAATCAAAAACACGGCTGGTGCGTCAAAAAATATGTTTTTTCTAGGCTCTTGCCCTGCAGGCAGGTTGGCGTTTATGCGGCTTGTGGCAGCTGCATCTATCTTATCTACCACTTCTTTGTCTTTGATGACAATAATCCTCCAAGGTTGAAGGTTTTTGGCTGAGGGGCTTTGCAGGCCAGCTCGTGCTATGGCCGTTAGCTTCTCAATCTCTATTTTTTTATCTTCATACCCTCTGCAAGAAAATCTCTCTGCTATGGTTGCTAAAGTTGGGTTTGTCATGCTTATCCTCCTTGACTATAGGCTTGTTTTCAAATATAATTATAATGATAATACTATACCATAAATTTACACACTTTGCAAGGAGGATTTGGTATGGGGGGCGGCAATGGAGTTAACTCCCCCCTACCGTCATCCTGAGCTTGACTCAGGATCTAATTGGAGTAGGGCAGACCTTATTGGGTATGCACTATCATACATAGATCCCGTGTCAAGCACGGGATGACGGTAGGGGAGTGCGGAGCAGGATGGAGTTAATTTCGCAATAAATCCAATTTCACAAGGAGGTGAGGCTGTGCTTAAAAGAAAAGATTATTCGTGGACTTGCTTTTTGCCAAAGGGGTATGCTGTTGACACAAAAGCCCTTTACCAAGCTTGGCTTGAGGGTGTAAAACTTTATATTATAACTAATTGTGATGATATATACAAAAAACTACAAAATAAATTTGCAAAAAACCATTTTCATGTTGAGATTTATTTTGTAAAGGTTAAGCTTAAGCATGCAATATATAAAAATGGAGATTTGCAAGGCTCATCTAGAAAGGTTTTGAAGAATGTTGATAAAAAAACAAGCTTTAACCTCCCTCAATATCTTTTAGAGCATGCCAAGCCCGAAAAAGACATAATGGTGATGGCTGGTGCTGGCACAGGCAAAACAACGTCTATGATAAGGCGTATAAGCTATCTCATCCACACTCACCAACTAAATGCCGCAACCTTGCCTAAAGAGATATATATGATAACCTTTACAAAAGCAGCTGCCGCCCACATGAAAGAGAAGCTTGAGCAATATTTTGAGAGATACCATGCCTTAACGGGGGATGAGGGGGCTTTAAAGCTGCAAAACGCCATAAACAAGATGTTTATTGGCACTATACATTCCTTGGCGCTAAAAATTTTGAATTACAAAAGAGATTTTAAAATAAGAATTGTTTGTACAAAAGAGGCAAAAGATGAAGAGTTAAGGATTGTTTTAAAATGGGGAGGAGAAGGGGACGAGCATGTGCCGATTTTTCTTGAAATGATGGAGCAATTGTATGATAAAGGCATAGACCCAGATGATCGAGAGCTAGACTGGGGATATTGTAAAGAGGATAGAGATTTTCACAAGGTGATGAAAAGAGCTTTGAGAGATGGGTCAGAAAACGCTAAAGCTGTTTTGGATGGATATAATGAGGCAAGCCTTAAAGATTTGATGATAAAGATGAAAAGCAACACAAATTGTCTACACGCAGACTTTAACATATCGCCTAGCTATATTTTTGTTGATGAGTTTCAAGACACGGATGACACACAAATAGATATTATCAAAGGCTTGCAAGATAGACTTGGCTTTAATCTTTTTGCGGTGGGGGATGCAAAGCAATGTATCTATCGCTTTAGAGGGGCTAACAGCAAGGCTTTTGACACCTTGCGGCAGGGCAGGTGGCGTAGCTTTTTGAAATTTCACCTTAACAAAAATTATCGAAGCGATGCAGGCTTACTTAGAGAGATGGATGCCCATTTTGCCCGCTGGGGTGCTTTAAAGCTATTGGATTATAAGAGAAAGGATAGGCTTGTAGGAGTTAAAACCCTTGACAGACAATGCGGCATAGAAAGCTTTGGCGGAGACTTGATAGAGCTGATAGAAAAAAGCCATGGAGAAACGGCTATTTTAACAAGGTCTAACTGGCAGGCGGAGGAAGTTAAGGAGCTAATAAAAAGCTCCACGTGCAACCCTTCCGCCACGCAAGTGATGACCATACATAAAGCCAAAGGGCTTGAATTTGACACGGTTATATTGCCATATCTAAACCATAGCCTTAAAAGCCACTCCCGCAAGGGTGATGTAGATGTGGTGGTGGTCGGCAACCGCATAGGCTATATGGTGAAGACGAAAGATGGCAAAACCATAATGAATAACTATTACGAAGTGTTTAAAGAGATAGAGGACGAAGAGAAGCTTTTGGAAGAGATACGTATATTGTATGTAGCCATGACAAGGGCAAAAAGGCGTGTTATATGGATGGACGATGGAGAAAAGGGAGGCATAAAAAATGAACCAAAAACCTGGCGAGACTTATTTGGGGGAGCTAATATATCAAAATGAAGCACCAACAAACCACCGCACAAAAATAAAGTATCATTTGCTTGCTATACCCGCCATACTGTTTGGGCTGTGGTTTATTTTAAATTTTTCAACAATTGTATCTATTATATGGCTTGTGTTTTCAATAATTGTGCTTTTGATTGTTTTAGTGGCGATAAGCATTAGCGTCAGAAGGCCATATCATGTCAAAATTTATGAAAAGGCTATGATTTCACAAAATAAAGACAAAGAAGAGATATATCATTTTGAATATTTTCAAATAGAGATTATATCATATGACAAAAACAAAAATGAAGCTAGGTTTTTTGCAAAAGATAAAGGATATATACACTTATCTAGCTATAATACCCCCAATATAGAGGATATTGTTGTAAATTTTAATGAGGTTTATAGTGCTTTTATGATAGAATATTTAAATCATGAAAATATAAATTTTGCAAAATTTGAGTTTGGCAATAGCGTAACATATGACAAAGGCAAATTTATGCTGGCTCTTGCCCAAATCCCCTTAGAAAACCTAAAGAAGGTAACCATTAGTGAAGACAAATATTTTTTCGAGGGCATTGATGTGAAAGGTAAGTATTATGATTATCGTGCCAATGTTGATAAAATGATAAACTTAGAGCTTCTTAAGCATATTGTTAGGGAATTTAGTAGCGGAGAAATAAAAGAAGCTGGTGAAGGGGAAGATGTAGGCTTTAGCCTTTACTTCTTATCAACAAGCAAGATGAAAAGCTTTGAAAAAGACAATGAAGTTTCGGAAGAAAAGCAACGCCTGCTAACTTTTTGCTCTATTTTGATGATAGCTAATGGAGATTCTCCCCATGTTTTTGCCATGCGACCACAGGTTAAAAACTTGCTTTCTAAAGTCGGCTTTTCTCAAGCTTGGGGCATTAAAGGGCGGGAGGATGCCTTGGAGACGGTTATATACCTTGCCCGAGGTGAAGGCCACGCCCCTGATGCAGATGAAAATCTGAAGGAGATAGAAGCCATACCAGAATGGAGCATGGTAAAACAGGCATACATCAAGGCTTTAGAGCAACTGTTTTCTTTGGGGTACACAAAAGAAGAGCTTGATAAAATCGAAACTTTGGCGGCGTGGGATTATGGCAGAAGTGGCTTTATAGCACGAAATAGCGTTAAAATGGGATATTTAACCGAAGAGGATGTGTGGGTTTATATGCAACTAGCAGCTTATAACGCCACCCAAAGGTATGAAAGCTGGCGAGAATACCTAGCGGCATATGTTTTAGGGCGTGCTTTGGGGTATGGAAGGGACTGTGCAGATATGTATAGCGTGTTGGAATATTTGCTAAACCACGAAGATAGCCCGTTTTTCTCATCGTCATTCCGGGCTTGACTCGGAATCTCCCTATGCTAATCGCTTGAAGACAAACAATCGCAAGGGATGAAATTGCAGATCAACTTTGCAATAGACTTGTAGCGAAACGAACCCCAGTGTCGTCATCCCGTGCTTGACACGGGATCTATGTGATCTAGTGCATGCCCAACTAGGATCGCCCTTCTCCAATTAGATCCCGTGTCAAGCATCCCCAGTCAAGCTGAGGACAGGCTCGATGACGACTAGGGAAGTTTAATGTTTTTTGGTTTAGCTACAAGTTTAATGGCATCTAGGTTGGTATCATTGGCGTCTATTGTGATGGTGGCTAGATTTTTGTAGGTTTGCTCTCTTTCTTGTAAGAGAGCTTGGATAGACGCTAGCTTGTTGTCGCCTTGTAGCAGAGGTCTTGTGTTATCGACCTCTAGGCGTTGCAAGATTACCTCAGGGCTAGCTTGCAAATATATTACCATCCAATCAGCATGCAGAAATTGGGCATTTTGGGGGTTTGTAAAAGTGCCACCACCTGTGCTGATGACGGTGTTTTTTAAGGCTACAAATCTTTTGCATATATTATGCTCTAAACGGCGAAAATGCCCCTCTCCAAAGGTTTTGAAAATTTGTGAGATGGGCATATTGGCCGTTTTTTCTATTTCTTTATCCGTGTCAAAAAAGGCCATGCCAAGGCTATCAGCCAGCATTTTGCCTAGGGTTGTTTTGCCAGCACCTGATGGGCCTATCAACACAATATTACTCACACAATACCTCCAAAAGATGGTCTATCAAGGGTTGAGGCACTTTAACATCCCACAAAATCTCATAGCCTTTTACGGCTTGAAAAACAAGCATGGCGATACCGTTAAAAATTGCAAGGTTATCCATTGCTTGAAGCCAAGGGTTTTGTTTGGGGTAGTTCATATCAAAAATTGCATCAAAGCCTTCAAGGACATTTGGTGGGGCGATTTGTAAGAGGACATCAGGGGTGGCTGAGGTGGCTTGTATGAATAGGCATCCCTTCAACCCCTTCAAAGTATGCAGGTTGCCCATCTTGCGGGAAAGGATGGTGATGTTTTTGCAGCCCATATTCTCCAAGGCAATAACGGCAGCCTTTGATGCACCTCCATCACCCAAAATCACCGCACTTTCAAGCCCATTACCGCCACAATGCACCAAAGCCTTTTCAATGCCGTAAATATCGGTGTTGTAGCCTTTGTAGCCTTGTGGCGTATATTTTAGCAGGTTGACGGCACTCGTGCCTTTTAGGGCATTGCCTTTGTGGGGGGCGGTGATGTTTAAGCCCTTTATGCCAAGGGCATACGCCCCATCAATTGCTGTTTGCAAATTTGAAGGGGCTACATCAAATGTAGTGTATACCATATCATGCCCAAGCTTACTTGCCAAAAAGTTGTGAATAAAGGGGGAGAGGCTGTTTTGAGTATCTGCCCCTATAAGGGCTACAACTTGGGTTTTACCGCTGATGCTTTTTGCGATGAGAGGCGGAAAGTGTGCCGATGTGGACATGTTTTGACTCCTTATTTGTTATTAATTGTGCTAATCATGCCTGTATACTCGCCAAGAAGCAAGTTGATACAGGGAGATTGCGGGCTGGTCGCAAAAGAAGCATTTTTGCTACTCACCTAAGCATCCGAGATCAAGCCCACAGTAGACTTTCAGCGACATAAAAAAACATTCAATTATCCTACCGTCATCCTGAGCACTTGGTCTCCCTGATGCCGCAGGCAGAAGGGTAAGGCTTGACTCAGGATCTATGTAGGATAGTGCATGCTAAATTGGTCATGACCTTCTCCAATTAGATCCCGTGTCAAGCACGGGATGACGGTAGGGAGGTGTCGTTTTGCTACAAGTCTACGAGTTTAAGTGATTGGCGAATTAGATCGATGTGAACCCCAATGATGATGCTAGGATTGCTTTTTGCGATGCTTTCCGTAGGCTTTTAGCACTATCCTTTCAGGCATACGTTTAAGCTTTACCTGCCACTCATCCCGCAGGGCTATGGGGCGTGTTAAGATGGTGTATATGCCAGCACGCCTGCCTACAAAGCAATCTGTGAAGATTTGGTCGCCTATAATCACAACTTGGCTGGCGTCCATATCCATAGCGTCTAGTGCCTTGTTAAGCCCCAAAAGGCGGGGTTTTTTAGATTTCCAAAAATGAGGATAATCAAAATCCTCACTAAAAGCTATCACCCGCCCTTTGCCGTTGTTAGACAAAAAGCAAATGCTAAAGCCTATCTTTGTAAGGTGCTTAAGCAAAGCCTTTGTTCTATCATCCGCCTTTGGTGTGTCAAAAACCGCTAAGGTGTTGTCGATATCAAATATCAACCCACGCACCCCATCGTCCCAAAGAGCCAAATAATCAATATGAAACACCGATTTTGCCATTTGGCTGGGGTATAAATATTTTTCAAAAAGTTTTTTAAAAATCATCGGCTTCTCCATTCACTATAATTAATAAACATGCCTAACTCGTATTATAATATCGGTGCCTGCTGGTAGAGACATGCCTAGCCCTTCTTGGGTGTATACTATGAGCTCTGCTGTGGAGTCTAGGTTTGTGTCGCTGTGGAT
>WQVB01000025.1 GCA_009781815.1 Defluviitaleaceae bacterium | reverse complement strand
TATCTAATGTTGCCAACACCCTCTAATGTTGCATCTAAACTATCCGAAACGGCAATTATTATATCGCCTGCACCATTAAGGTTTATTGTAGCACCTGTCGTTTGTAGGTTACCAGCCATTATGTTGCCTGCCCCATTTTTAGTGATGGTTGCACTACCTGCATTGCCCCGAAACGTAAGCTCTGACGCACCATTTAAGTGCAGCTCAAGAGTATCAACTTCTAAAGGGGCAGCTAGATTAATAAAGCCGTTTGATGTTATTGAAAAGCTAGGGGTGATAATAGCCTCCCAATCCTCTGCGTGCAAAGCACCCCTCACATTTATGGCGGTAAGGTATGGTGCATAAATATAAACCCTTGGCCTATGGTCTACAGATATCATCCTGCCAGCATTAGATCTATCGAGATGCAAAGTGCCACGGTTTACATACACTTCATAAAAATCAAACAAATCATCCTGCAATTCCATATAAACTGCAATATTGTCAGATTGCCTAAAAACTACTACAAAAGAAGAGCCTCCACCAATTTCTAACTCATCAAAACTACTAACTTGAAATGGACGCAAAACCACCTCCGAATCAGCGTTATGCACCATATCATGCACCACATTGTTTGTGGTTGTGTTTCCAACTGTGCTTGATGTTGTATCTGAGCAAGCCCCAAGCAATGCCATAGCCCCAAGCATAAACATTGCAAAAGCAATAATTTTCCTCTTCATCTTTACAACCTCCATAGAATATATCTCGTACTAAAAGAAATCAACATCCCTTTCTAGCTCTCTATCTGCATAAGTTTTTGCCACGCCACCTTTGGCGGTTTCTCTAAAATCTGGATGCAGCCTTGTGCCCACATTACCCATGGTGGCCACCATTTCATCAAAAGTGAGCAAGCTTTCTATACCAGCCAATGCCATGTCGGCACAGGTAAAGGCATTTGCCACGCCTATGGCGTTTCTTTTTTGGCAAGGCTCTTCAACATAACCCATTACAGGGTCGCATATAAGGCCTAAAAGGTTTGAAAGTGCCATGTTTGCAGCTGTTAAGCATTGCTCAGGCGTGCCGCCAAACAGCTCCACAAGGGCCGAAGATGCCATTGCCGAAGCCGAGCCAACCTCCGCCTGGCAGCCCCCACAAGCTCCTGAAACTGTGGCGTTTTTTGTGATGATATAGCCCACAGCGGCGGCGTTGTAAAGGGCATTTGCAATAGCCTCATTATCTAAATCAAAATCTTCTTGTGCGGCTAAAAGCACCCCTGGCAAAATGCCTGCAGAGCCTGCGGTGGGTGCGGCCACAATGAGCCCCATAGAGGCATTAACCTCCATAACGCTCATAGCATACATAACAGCCTTGGCATTTGTAGCCCCAGAAATAGGGGAGGTGCTGCTGATATATTGTTTTATCTTTGACGCCTCACCACCAATAAACCCCCCCATAGACCGCTTAGGCTCTAAAAGGGCTGATTTGGCTGATGAGTGCATGATTTCAATAACTTTTTGGATGCGTTCTTTAAGGCTATCTTCCGTTGTGTTGTATATATGCATCTCACGCTGTGCCATTATTTTGGAGATGGGCAAGTTTTGTTTTTTGCACAGCCCTAAAAGCTCTTTACCGCTACCAAACTCTATCTCGCAGTTCTTCAATATATATCGCCCCCCCGCCTGTGGATACCCCACGATATTTTAAGATTTTGCCATCATCAGCTAGATGGATAGTTATGTCTACGCTATTTTCTTTTGCATATGTATCTCCACTTTTGCCTGGCAAAAATTTATAATCTAATCCAGTCTCATCGGCTAGTAAAAAAGCATCTTTTACCCTAGGGTCATCAGGCTCAAAGCCCATTATGCCTGCCAGCAGGGCCTTGTCTGTGCCGTGGCCTTTGCCTGTGTCTGCAAAAGAGTTATAAAGTTGAAAAATAACATTGGAGATGGGCTTGCCCACCGTTTCTCTTATCTCCAGCCCTATCCTAACGGCCCCAGCGGTGTGGGAGCTTGAAGGGCCAACCATATTAGGGCCTATTATGGCAAAGATGCTATGGTCTGGGTTTGGTTTGCTCATGATACTCCCCCTTGTTTTCTAAAATTGTTTGTGCTATTAGTAAGTCTATTTTATATGTGATTTTGATGTTTAAACTACTTCCTACAACCAGCTTTGGTGCAATGCCTATGCCCTCCACCAGCTGGCAATCATCATACCCTACAAGCCCATGTTTTTGGGCTGCTTTGTGGGCTTGCATCAATATTTTATAGTCAAAGGCTTGAGGTGTTTGTATTTCGTATACATCCTCACGCTTAAGGGTGCTAACCGCCTTCATATCACCATCCGCCACCTTCAAGGTGTTTGTTGCTGGCGTGGCTAAGGTGGCGGCTTTATGTATTTTGACGGCATCCAATAAACGAGCGATGTCGTTATCATTCACAAAAGGCCTTGCCCCGTCATGGATGATAACGATGCAATCCTCATCATCTATAGCTTGTAGACCATTAAAAACAGAATCCCTTCTCTCTTTGCCGCCTTTGATGATTTGCGTGCATTTTGATATTTTAAGGGTTTGTGGCAAAACCTCATTGGATACCAAAATAATATTGTCTATATAAGGGTTTTTTTCAAAAGCTAGAAGGGCATGGCCTACAACAGGCACGCCACCTAAAGGCATAAATTGCTTAGGCACCCCGCCCCCAAAACGAGAGCCAGCACCAGATGCCACCACAATAGCATAAACTCTTTTATTTTCGTACATATCTTTCCTCTTCACTAAAAATGCATCCGCAATATTTTTGCATATAAAGCCCCATTTGGCGGGCGTGGTTTTTGCCTTCTCTAAAATCTGCCCTAAAATCATAAACCACAAACTCAACATTATATTTTTTGGCGAGGACAAGGCCTAGAGAGACAATAGTGTCAAACTGCTGATAGGGGCTTGCTAAAAGGGTGGTTGAAAATGAACCATACCCGCCTTCAGCTGCTTTTTTGGCGGTGGCTTCTAATCGCTTTTGGTAGCAGCCACCACAGCGGTTATCTAACTTACCCACACTATCTTTCACAAAATCTCGTAAGCCGTAACAATCATCCACAATCAAAGCAAGCCCTTTAGCATCACAAAATGTGGCAAGGGCGTTTTTTCTAGCTTCATATTCTTTATAAGGGTGTATATTGTGGTTATACCAAAACATATCGGGCGTGATACCTTCACGATCAAGGCCGCAAACATACACATAAGCACAAGGCCCGCAACAGGCGTGCAGTAACATTTTCTTCATGGTTATTATTATAGGTTTTTTTGGGCTAAATGTCAATTGGATTTTAATTGAGGAGTGGCAAGTAGCACATCTAACGTCATCAGACCTGTAGCGAAATACACCAACTCTCCTAAGTCGTCATCCTGAGCTTGACTCAGGATCTATGTGGGTTAGTGCATACCTTAATTTAGGTCTGTATCCTTCTCCGATTAGATCCTGAGTCAAGCTCAGGATGACTCCGTATCGGAGTACGGGGCAGGCTGGGTGGTTCGGGATGATGATACTTGAATTTAGGATGAAGGAAGATAACAACTACAAACCCAATAAAAAATTAATATAAATATACTCCATAAAAAACCCCACAAAAGCCCATACGGGCAAATAATCAAGCCTTATAACCCCATGCACATTAAAGCGAATGTGAGAATAATCCCACGGGCAGGCATCCCACCTTTTTAAGGCTCGACCAAAAATATACTCTAAAGCGAAGATTATAAAAGCATATATCAAACCACGCACAGCCCAATGCAAAACAAGTATAATGTCAATCAAAGGCGTGAAAAAAGAAGCCATGCCGTATATAAAAAACATCCAAATAGAGCTTTTAGAGGTGGCTTTTAAATCTTTATTTTTAAGGGAGCCTAGACCAGTCCAGATGCCTTCCATAGCCAGCCCCAACATACCAAAAACAATAAATCGCATAATCATGGGTATAGCTTTGCCATATAATGTGCTTTTTATGTGCTATAACATACCATGTTTTTTAGCGATTCTTATATCGTCTCCAAAAAAGTGTAAAAAGGTATACTCTCCAAAAAACCGTGAGGTGATGCGGTCTGTATAAAAATCTTCAAAATCTGAAGGGGATAGATTAGTGGAGATTATGGTTGGCTTTTTGTCTAAAAGCCGTTTGTTGACAAAGTTGAACATTTCAGCCTTTGTTACAGTTGTGGCAAATTCTGTGCCCAAATCATCAATTATAAGCAAGTCTACATCATACGCCATAGACACAAAATGAGGGGCTAGAGGGTCTTCACCCCTACTAAAGCGGGCGTCTTCCACCTTGCGAAAAAGCTGCCCAGCACCAGTGTAAAGCACGGTGTGGCCACGGCTTAGCAACTCTTTTGCTATGCAGTTTGACAAAAAGGTTTTGCCAAGGCCTGTATCGCCATGCAGCAGCAGGTTTTCAAATTGCGAGCCAAAGCTTTCAACAAAATTTAAAGATATGGTCCAAATGCGTGCCATATTGTCTTTAGGGCTCATACCGTAGGAAGGGTCAACAATATCCGAATAATAATTAATATTAAAAGCATCAAAATTTTCGTTTTCAAGAGACTTGCCAAGGTTTGACATTTCAAAATATTTAGATATGATGGATTGCTTAAAGCAGCTACAATATTTATTGTCTAGCTTGCCTTTGTCTTGACATTTTTGGCAACTGAAAGCCTCATCAAAAAAGCCCTCATCATAGCCGTTTTCGTATAACAAAGCATCTTTTTCTCTTGTTAGGGCTTTTTGCTCTTCTTTTATGGCTTGGGCGTTGCCTTCTGCAGCATCACGGTTTAAAATCATCTGAGCCAGCCTAAGGCCTAAATCTGCCATTTCTTTGTCGATTTCAGCAACACGAGGGATACGCATATAAAGCTCCATCTGCTTTTTTTCAAAAGCTTTTTCAGATGCCAGCTTGCTCTTTTCAAAATCTCGTATCACTTCTTTATAGATTTCTTTCATGGCCTATTTTCCTACCTTTTTATCTATATAGCTTTTTTCCATTTGTGCTAGCTTTTCGTAATCCCACTTGCGGCCTTTATAGTTTTGTGCGGTTTTTGCGGCTGGTTTTGCCTTCTTTGCCGTGGGGCGTTTGAAAGATTTTATATTGTCATAATAATCTTTTTCAAGAGCTTCGATTTGAGCTACCGTTGTGATGCCCGATTCTTTATATTTATTCAAAATGCCGTCAGCATAGGCTAGGGGTGCTTTGGCTGTGTTTGTTATGGCCTTTTCAGCCGCTATTTGGATGATGCTCATACTAAAACCATCCTCAACCAGCCACCTTTTCATATACTCCACTTCTTTAGCTATAGGCTCTCTACCAACTATGCCAAAATATCGCAAAATCTCTCTATATTCGTTATTAAAAAGGCGAACATGCTCTGCGGCAGCCTCTTTGGTGAAAATGCCCTCATCAGCCCAGTTTTGTGCTACTGTTTGGATGTAGTTGTTGTTTTTCTTGCCCATGTCGATACAATAATGCAGCAAAAACTCAATAACATCAATAGGCAAGCCCAAATCCTCATAAAAGCCAAGGTACATCTGCCTTTCGCTATCTTTTAGCAGCTTGCCCCAAATATCCTCCACACGGGCAAAAAGTTGGGCTATTTGAGGGTCATTTAAATGCTCTGCCACATCCTCTAAAGAGTATTGGGCGGTTTGGGTTGGGGTATATTTTGGTTTAGAGCTTGCATCAGCCGCCACCCCAAGCACATGGTTGATTTTATCTACAATAACTGCCACATCAGCCATAGCACCTTTGCCAAGGTCTCCACAAGCTAGCCTGCTTTCTTTTGGCTCTACAAAGATATAGCCCACACTCTCAAGCTTCTTGATGTTTTGCTGCACAATGGGGTTTTCATACATTGCCGTGTTCATGGCAGGGCAAATGATAACGGGGGCTGTGGTTGCCATTACAACCGTTGACAGCAT
The DNA here is from genome assembly GCA_009781815.1 of Defluviitaleaceae bacterium. GTDB lineage: Bacteria > Bacillota > Clostridia > Lachnospirales > WRAX01 > WQVB01. The sequence continues at coordinate 4,510 of WQVB01000025.1, read as the reverse complement.
GTCATCCGCAATGCCGCTTGCTATTTTGCCTATGATGTTGGCTGTGGCTGGGGCTATGACGAAAACATCTGCCCGCTTTGCTAGAGATATATGGCGAATATCCTCATACGCCACCTCGTCAAACATGTCGTGGTATACACGCTGCTTCGTTAGGGATTTAAGGGTGAGAGGGGTTATAAACTCCATGCCAGCTTTTGTCATAATTGCGTGAACGGCCTTGCCTTCTTTGGTTAGCAAATTTGCAAGCTCCGCCCCTTTATAAGCGGCGATAGAGCCTGTGATGCCTAAGATTATATTTTTTTGTTCCATGGTTTTATCCTTTCTTTACTGCACCATCGTCATCCCGTGCTTGATGCGGGATATCCCTATGCTGATTACTCGAGGTAGTCATTGCGGACTTGATCCGTAATCTCTAAGTCTGCCATCGTTATTTTTTAGCGATCGGTATAGTGAGATTGCGGATCAAGTCCGCAATGACGAGCCTAATTCCCTACCGTCATCCCGTGATTGACACGGGATCTATGTATGATAGTAGACACCCAACTAAGCCTGCCCTTCTCCAATTAGATCCCGTGTCAAGCACGGGATGACCCCGTATCGGAGTACGGGGCAGGCTGGGTGGCACGGGATGACGGTAGGGTAGGGATGACCCACCTAGAGGGGCAACGCTACACTCACAATAGCCTGGGCGATTTTATCTTTACCTATATGGGTTGTGTGATTTTTCTCCTTATCAATCAACCAGCCTTTATGGTTATCACCCACATTTGCCGCATCGTTTGCCAGCACATAGTCTAGCTGGTTTTTTAAAAGCAGCTGATATGCAATATTCATCATCTCACACTCGCCTTTGCCGCTGGTTAGCTTAAAACCTATAATCACGGCATCTGGTGCGTTTGGTCGCAAAATAGATATTATCTTTTTTGTCTTGGTGAGGGTGATATTTATCTCCTCGTGGTTAGAGCTTATTTTGTGGCTATTGGTCAAATCCACCCCGCAAGGTGATTTTACGCTTGCCACAGCATAGTCCGAAACCGCCATAGCGTGGATGATTATGTGGATTTTATGTTTGCTTAAAATATCTAAAATAGTAGCTTCGAGACTTGACGCATCGTCTATGATATATTGGTTGGTGATGCAGCAGCTGGGGGTTATGGCTGTTTTACTTCTAATATAAAAAACCTCACAACCAGCCTCCATAAAAGCATAGGCAAGGTTAGTCCCCATAGCCCCTGTAGAGTGGTTGGTGATGCCTCGCACGCTGTCAATTTTCTCGGTTGTGCCTCCTGCGGTTATAAGCACGTTCATGCTAATTCACCCCAAGGTCTATCTTCGTCAAAATCTCTTCTTGCAAGGCTGTCATCTCGTCTTCTTCTTCTTGAGTTTCATGGTCATAACCTAGCAAATGCAAAGTGCCGTGAACAATTAAAAAGGCCACCTCACGCTCTAGGCTGTGGTTAAGCTCTGTAGCCTGCTTTTTGGCTGTGTCCATACTTACAACAATATCCCCAAGCATCAAAAAAGCATCCTCCCCATCCTCAATCTGGTCATATTGAGGGAAAGACAAAACGTCTGTGGGGGCATCTTTGCCTCGATGGGTTTTGTTGATTTGTTGCATCTCCTCATCATTTATAAATAAAATTGATATTTCACCATTGGCTACAATGCCCTCTGCCTCAAGGGTTGTTAAAAAAGCCTTTTTTGCCAAATTCTCAAAGGCGGTTAAATCTTCATCAGTGTTGTTTGTGATTAGAAAATCCCATTTATCCATTGGAGTTTGCTCCTTCATTTGTTTCTTCAATAGATGGGTAAGGCACCCTATCATGATGCATACCCTTAAACACCCGCATAAAAGAAAGGGCTATGGTGTCTAAATCTTTAATAGCAAGGCCAGAGGCGTCTAGCTGCCCATCGTCTAGCTTGTCTTTTATAAGGCGGCGAACAAAAGCCTCCATCTCTTCCAGCTTTTTTTCTCCCTTACCAAAAACGGAGCGAACGGCGGCCTCACAGGTGTCTGCCAGCATAACCACAGCCGTTTCAGGGCTTTGGGGGATGCGGTGCTTATATCTAAAATCAACCTCGCTAACTTCAATATCAGGGTTTGCTATTTGCTCTTTATGAAAAAATACCTTTAACATTGACGTGCCGTGATGCTCCTCAATAAAGTTTTTAACTATAGAGGGTAGCTTGTATGTTTGGGCAAGCACAAGACCACCCGTTATATGCTGGTTTATCACCTCTACGCTTTTACGAGGGGGTAGAGTGTCGTGAGGGTTAAAATCCGTTTGATTTTCGGCGAAATATTGAGGGTATGTCATCTTGCCAATGTCGTGATAATAAGCCCCAACCCTTGCCAACACGTGGTTTGCCCCAATATCATAACAAGCGGCTTCGGAAAGGTTTGCAACCACTAGGGAGTGATGATATGTGCCAGGCGTTTCAATCAACAAACGGCGGAGGAGGGGGTTGTTAGGGTCTGTTAGCTCAAGCAGGGTGTTTTGTGTAACCACGGAGAAAAAGCTCTCCCAAAGGGGTAGGGAGCCATATGCAAGGGTTATTGTCATAACACCGCCTATCATAGCCATTATAATAGATGTAACAATCTCATCAAACACAACTTGCCCAAACAAGAAGTAACTAACAACAACCATAAGTGCGTTAAGTAATATAAAAATAATAGCCGCAGCCCACATATTAGAGCGTACAACAATACGCTTGGCTATAAGGGCAGCAAAAACACCATTAACAAGGGCATATATGGCGGCAGATGTACCCATAGGCTCTATAATCAAAGAGATAGACGAGGTGATGATAACCAAAAGGATGGATAGGCGAGTGTCTATCAAAATAGCACACAAAATGGCAAAGAGCATAATAGGCGTAAAATAGAAAGGCAAAGGCACCATCAAACGGATGAGGGTGATGGCAAGCACATAAAGAGTAAATAGCAAAAAGGCCTGTTTTTTGTTTTTAATAATTTCAGGCATAAAAAGGTGGAGATATAATATTAAAATAACAAAGATTATGGTGATGGCAAAAAAGCTGCCGAGGATGCTGGTTAGAAACTCTGCCATGTTAACGCCAAGGTAGCCAAGCTCGGTTAGAGCCATAAAAATTCGCTGGTTAACTATATCGCCAGCACGCACAATACTTTCACCCATTTGAAAAAATAGCACATCAGCTTCTGCAGCAGCCTCTGCTCGCAAACGCTCCGTCTCTGCCTCATTTATCACCATATTAGGTCGCAAAAATTGGCTTGCAACAACATAGCCTACATGGGCATGCACGTTATCAAGGCCGCTCCCTAAAAGGTTTACTTGCAAAGTTGCTATATAAGGGGTTAGGGCTGTGTCTGATGTTATATTAGCCTCTAAAATCGTTTGCACTTCGTAGGTTAAGGCCTCTATAAAGCGGGCAAATGTTGGGCTATCTCCTGCTACCATATGCTCTAAATCTTGCTGGTCTAAAGGCACATTGACCCTAGACGGGTCTATAACAGGGGGCTCTCTATCTTGGTGTAGGAGAGGGTCAAAAGGCGACAAAATGGGGTTATGCTCTGCCCTTAAAACGCCTACCAAAGCAAAGAAAACCTCTAAATTTTCTAAAATCTCATCATTAATTGCCGCATCTATTTGAAACTGCGGTGAAACTGCATCTGCAGCTGCATCCCTGTTAATATTTGTGCGGTAGACATCTTCAACCTGCCTATGTGCTGAAAAATCCGCAGGGGAGGGCATGCCCACCGAGATATCAAAGGTTGGAGGGTTTATAAAATCAAGCCCAACCAAAAGAAGAGAGGCCGCATACGCCACCAAAGCCAAAACGATAATATAAGGGGGGAACTTACCTGCCTTTTTTCGAGTTTTCTTTTGTTTTTTGCTCATTTGCTTCCCTTTCATCATAAGCGGTTATAATGCGTTGCACCAAGGGGTGCCGCACCACATCTTTGTTTGTGAGGATAGACATGCCAATGCCCTCGATGCTATCTAAAATGCCCAAAGCATCGTTAAGGCCTGATTTTTTGTCTTTTGGCAGGTCTATCTGGGTTATATCGCCTGTTATAATAACTTTTGAGCCAAAGCCAATGCGGGTTAAAAACATCTTCATCTGGGCGGCGGTGGTGTTTTGTGCCTCATCCAGTATGATGAAGGAGTTGTCCAACGTTCGCCCTCGCATATAGGCTAGAGGGGCTACCTCTATGGCACCCTTTTCCATATGCCTTGCAAAGGTCTCTGGCCCCATTATCTCATACAATGCGTCGTATAAAGGGCGGAGGTAAGGGTCGACTTTTTGTTGCAAATCCCCTGGCAAAAAACCTAAGTTTTCGCCAGCTTCAATAGCTGGGCGGGTTAAGATGATGCGGGTGATGTCTCCTCGTTTAAAGGCAGCAATGGCCATTGCCATGGCAAGGTATGTTTTGCCTGTGCCAGCAGGGCCCACACCGAAGGTTACAATGTTTTTTTCAATAAGCTTTACATATTTTTCTTGCCCTAGGGTTTTTGGCTTTATA
>WQVB01000024.1 GCA_009781815.1 Defluviitaleaceae bacterium | reverse complement strand
TCATATGCCCTATCTTCACCTAGATAGGCAAAATCCTCAAGCATCTCACCTGTGGTTTTAAAGTATAGGGGCGGCTGTTCATCAGCATCTTTAAAGCCATTGCCCGCCATGATGATGGTGCGGTATATAGCATCATCAGGCTCTAAAAAATGCACGTCTGACGCTGCCACAACGGGCTTTTCATACCTTTCGCCTATCTCTATAATTTTTTTGTTAATGTCTACAAGCTGCTCTTGGCTTTCAACATCGCCGTTTTTCACCATATATGCGTCGTTAGCGATGGGGTGTATCTCAAAAAAATCATAAAATTTTGCCACTTCTTCAATTTGCTCATCACTATGGTTTTCTCGCACCGCTGTGTGCAATGCCCCTTGAGAGCAAGCCGTGCCTAAAATAAGCCCCTCCCGCAGGCGGATTAAGTGGCTTTTAGGGATGCGAGGCCAGCGGTTAAAATATTTAATATGAGAAAGAGAAATAAGCTCATAGAGGTTTCGCATGCCAGCTTGGCTTTGCACAAGTATGGTAGCGTGCTTTGGGCGTAGGGTTTTTGGGTCGATATCTTTAGAATATCGCAGGTTTATCATATCCAACGTCTCTATATCCCGCAGTTTTAAAACCTCAATTTGCTTTGCAAAGATTTGTGCAAGGGCAGCGGCGTCTGCGTCGGCTCTATGGTGGTTTTCAAGCTCTACCTCATAATGCTTTGACATAGCCGCCAAGCCATGGCGGTGCAGGTTTGGCAACAAAGCCCTTGAAAGCTGAAGGGTGCATAAATAAGGGTTATCTACAGGGTAGCCCATTTTTCGCCCGTTATACTCCAAAAAGCCCATGTCAAAATCCGCATTGTGGGCAACCAGGGTGTCTTCTCCAATAAACTCCATAAACTGGGGCAGCATCTCTTCAAGCAGGGGCTTGCCTTCTAACATATCATCGGTGATGTTTGTAAGCTCTATAATCTTTGGCGGCAGCGGCACTTGTGGGTCAACAAAAGCGTGAAAACGCTCCCCCAGCTTGCCGTCTTTCATCTTTACCGCACCAATCTCGATAATGGTGTTGTTTTCACGGCTTAGACCCGTTGTTTCTAGGTCAAAAATAACAAAATTATCGCTTAGCTTTGCATTTCTAGGCCTCTGGGCGATATTTACCGCCAAATCATCCACCACATAGGCCTCTACCCCATAAAGCACCTTTACCCCGTGCTTTTTCGACGCTTTAAGAGCATCAGGAAAGGCCTGCACCACGCCGTGGTCGGTAATGGCAATGGCTTTATGCCCCCACTCCGCCGCACGTTTAATAAAATCATCAACAGACGTAACCCCATCAACCTGAGACATATTTGTATGTAAATGAAGCTCTACCCTCTTTGTTTCAGCCTCATCCACCCTCTTTTCTTCTTCAAGGTGGCTTGGGGCTATCTTGCCCACCAATATATTAAGCTCGCCAGCATATTTGTCAAACTCCACCTTGCCAGCAGCCTTTATAATGCTGCCTTTCTTCAACAAATCCTTCTCGTCTTTATATTTTGCCTTGTCTACAAAATATTTTAAAGACATAGCACCCTCGTTGTCGGTTATATCCATCGAAACCATTATCTTATTATTGCGAAGCTCTCTATCTTCCACACGAAAAACACGCCCATTCACTACAACTTCATCGTTTTCGGCAAAGTTTTCTTTCAAAGGGCGAATATCTCCTGATATATTTGAAAATGTTGCAGGTCTTTTAGATTGATAGCCGCCACCACCATTGCCGTTTCCGTTGCCGTTAGAAAAGGTGGCTGCAGGGCGTGGAGTAGGCTTTGGCATCTCCTCCCAAGGTGGCACCCCTCCAGATACGGTCATGGTTATGCACACATCCCCTATCATATCAAGCTCGGCTTTTAGGCAAGCTTTAAGCTCGTCTAGGGCATCTTGAGGCACATCTTCCTTTCCACGCAGCTTTATTTTAAGCTCTTTGCTTTCAGATGCAAAAAAAACATCCTCAACATAAACATCCCTCAAAGAGCTTTGCAAATTGGTCGGCACGCTCAACTTTTCAAACACCTTGCCAAACAGTTTATCCATATACCTTTATCCCTTTCTTGTAATGCTATCATTAGGCTTTTAGTAAAATCAACTCAACACCGTCATCCCGCATTCACGTCAAACTAATTCACCAATCACTTAAGCTCGTAATTGCGGACCCTTGGTCGAGCCCTACTCTTCGGGTGAGACTTGATCCGCAATCTCCAGGTTTGTGATTGCTGCTTTTTAGCAATTAGTATAAGCGAGATTACGGATCAAGCCCGCAATAGACCTGTTCCGAAATTAACTCCTAGTCGTCATCCTGAGCTTGACTCAGGATCTATGCGGGCTAGTGCATATCCAACAAGGCCTGCCCTGCTCCAATTAGATCCTGAGTCAAGCTCAGGATGACGAGTGCTGCAGTTGTTTCGCTACAAGTCTTGATCAGGATGATGTTTGCTGTAATGGGTCAGCCTGCACCCACTCGCCATTTTTAAACAGCACAACGCTTTCACCACTTTGCGTAATACCCATCACATCCATACACTCAGACCCTATCATAAAATCTTGATGGATACTAGATTTATTTGCACCATCTCCACTTGAATAAGCATAACCTAAAGCCAAGTGGCAAGAGGCATTCTCATCAAAAGACGTGTCAAACCAAGTGATGCCCAGCTGTGATATAGATGTAGAGTGTGGCACCAAAGCCACCTCTCCTAAATATTTTGCCCCTTCATCACTTTCAAGCAAGCTCTCCAAAGCATCCAAGCCCTTGTCAGCGTCATATTCCACAGCTTTGCCCTGCTCAAAGCGAAGCCAAAAGCCCTCTATAGTCTCTCCCGCATACACCATAGGCTTGGTGGCATGCACAACCCCGCTAGCACCTAGCTTTAAAGGCGATACAAACACCTCTTCCGTGGGGATGTTTGTTAGGTATACATTGCCATGTGCATCCTTATGGGTGCAGCTCATCCACTTCTCGCCGCTGGGCAGGTCTATTTTCAAATCTGTGCCTAATCTATTTTTAAAGTGAAGTTGCTTTAAATCAAGCTTTGTCAAGCCCTGTGCCTTGTTTTGCAAATTATATGCATGCTCTTGCCAATCCTCATCAAGCCTTAAAGCCTTTTCGAGAACATCCCACATCAACTCTAAAGCTTCGCCTTCATCCCTAGCACTATGAAAAACCTTCACAGCCCACTCGGATGATGGGAAGGAAGCCAACACCCAAGGTATATGAAGCATTTTAAGCTGACTTTCCCCTTCAAGGTCAGGCACATAAATCCATATAAGCTTGTAAGTCTCATCTTTGTGATTGTCAATCTCATCGCCAAAGCAAGTTAAAACCTCTAAAGCTCCAGCCTTTTTTTGCCTCGTCAATCAGCACATCAGCAAAATGTGAAGCTTCCTCATGGGTATACCAAATAACAAGCCTATCGCCAAGCTGCAAATTAGCCCCATGTTTTATTGTTTTTTCGGCATATTTTTGCAATCTATTCATAGCCCTATCATACCAAATAAACCAGCCATAGTCAAGCACCAGACGTCCTCATTTTTAATATGATGACCTATAGGTTTTCAGCTTAATTTTGATGAGGTGTTTAGGTGAAAATAGATATAGAGCCAATTGTAAAAATGCGAGGCGTGTCGCTAAATTATCACTCCCTAGAGGGGGAGACCCTAGCGATTTCTGATATAAATTTAGATATATACAAGGGCGAGTTTGTAAGCATTATTGGCCCTTCAGGCTGCGGCAAGTCTACCCTGCTGTCTATAATCTCGGGGCTTTTGCAACCCACGAGGGGTAAGGTTTTTGTAGATAAAAACCATATAGGCTATATGTTTCAAAAAGACCAGCTGCTGCCCTGGCGGAGCATCTTGTCTAATGTGCTTTTGGGGCTTGAGGTGCAAAAAAAGCTGACGGATGAAAACGTAGCCTATGCCCATTCCCTTTTAGAAAAGTATGGCTTAGGTGAGTTTAAAAAGCATAAGCCTGCCGAGCTTTCTGGCGGCATGCGTCAACGGGCAGCTCTTATACGCACTTTAGCCACACACCCAAAAATCCTCCTTTTAGATGAACCTTTTTCGGCATTAGATTATCAAACCCGCATAAACGTAAGTGGTGAGGTGCGAGATATTTTAGAAAAAGAGGGTGTAACCTCCATCTTGGTAACCCACGACATAGCCGAGGCCATAACCCTAAGCGACCGTGTGGTTATTTTAAGCCACAGGCCAGCGACCGTCAAAAACATCCACAAAATTGATATAGAATGTGGGGAAGATTTTAGGCGAAACTCTCCCCTCTTCCCTAAATATTTTGAAAAAATATGGGAGGAGCTAAAGTAAAATGTCTAAAAAAACACAAAATCACACCAAAGAGCATGCAAGGTTTTTAAAAGGAGAAAAACGAAAATCTGCCCTTGTTATCATCTTGCAAATATCTATTTTAATAGCTTTTTTTGCCCTGTGGGAGGCAGCCTCTCACTTTGGGTGGATAGAAGCCTTTATTTTTAGCTCCCCCTCCCGCATGTGGCGTATGTTTACCCAAATGCTCTCAAACGGCGAGCTTTTGCACCATGTGTGGGCAACCACCTCTCAGGTTTTAATATCCTTTGTGGCAGGCACCCTTTTAGGCTTTGTTATAGCCACATGGCTGTGGTCTAGGGAGTTTGCCCGCCGTGTTTTAAGCTCTTATCTAGTCATCTTCAACGCCCTGCCCAAAACAGCCTTAGCCCCCATCATCATCGTGTGGGTTGGCAACAACCCTCGAGCCATTGTGGTTACTGCCCTTCTCATCTCCGTTGTGGTGGCTGTTTTAAACATCCTCACAGGCTTTCTTCAGGTGGAGGAAGAGAAGATAAAGTTGATAAAAAGCTTTGGTGGCAGCAAGGCACAAACCTTTACGAAAGTCGTTTTCCCTGCCGCTATTCCAGATATGATAAATGCCCTTAAAATCAACATTGGCCTATCTTTTGTAGGGGTTATTGTAGGGGAGTTTTTAGTGGCTCAAGCTGGCCTTGGTTTCTTAATAGTATACGGCAGCCAAATTTTTAGGCTTGATATGGTGATGATGTCTATTGTGATTTTGTGCCTGCTTGCGGCTCTTTTTTACCAAGCCATCACCGCCATAGAAAAAGCCTTTAAAAACTGGGCAAAATAGCTCTCATACAACAAAAATGACCCGCTAATCACGCAGGTCATTTTTTGTTTTGTTTTTGTAGTGATGCTACATAGTTAAACATTCGACTCATCAGCTCACATCGTCATCCCGTGCTTGACACGGGATCTATATATGATAGTAGACACCCAACTAGGACTACCCTTCTCCAATTAGATCGGAGCCTGCCCTCAGCTTGACTGGGGGTGTCAAGCACGGGATGACGATGGACGTAGCCATCCACTCGCTTTGCGATTTTCAACTTGACAAATCACAAGGTTTGTGTTATAGTTTTGCTTAAATTGAGTTATTAAGGAGGTTTAAGCTTATGTTTTATCGCATTTGATGCATTATAGTAGAGAGCCGTGAGCTTTCAAGGGTAATAAACTATAACGCATGATAAAGCCTAAGCACGCCTTTTGAAACTATATGAAATTTCAAGATGCCCTTGCCTTTTGCTTTTATGCGTTATATACGCATTACAAAGCACAAGTCTTGTTGGGCGTCTTTTTTGTTGCCCAAAATAAACCTAAAGGAGCATATTAAATGACAAACCAAATCAACTTAGCCATAGCCCTTAATGGAGAATATATGGGCAAAGATGAATCAATAGGCAAGGTTTTTCTTTCAAATTTTTTAAACAGCCTAAGCGGAGCTGCAACCTGCCCTGAATACATCATCCTATATAACTCTGCCGTTAAAATAGCTTGCCAAAATGACTTTGACATTGAAAATCTAAAAATGCTTGAAGCTCGTGGTACAAAAATATTACTATGCGGCACTTGTGTAAAACATTATGATATCGAAAGCCAAATAAAAATAGGCACTATCAGCAATATACACGAGATAACCCAAGTGATGATGAATGCCAAAAAGCTTATAAGCGGTTAGGAGGTTAAACCATGCCTAAAATAAAAAGAAATGTAAGTAAAGAAATTGATATAGCAAAAGTACGTAAAGATGCAATGGAGCTTTTTGCAAATGGCAGCTTTTTATGCTCAGAAGCTGTGGTGTACTCTCTAAAGCAAAATGTTGACCCCACTATGAGTGATGCCTTTGTGTCGTCTGCATCGGGCTTTTCAAGAGGGGTTGGAGGCTCTAGCTGCATGTGTGCCGCTGTAACAGGTGCTGTTGTGGCTTTAGGGTACTTTTTTGGACGCACAACACCCACCACCATAACCGACCCAGAAAGCTTGAAAAGCCTAGCCCTAGCCTTTGAGCTACAAGAAGAGTTTAAGAAAAATAATAAATCTCTTTGTTGTCATGTACATATGAAAATAGCTGATAAAGCCCAGGTAAGCCACATGAACAAATGCGTAAACTTTGTAGGCGATGCGGCAGCATCAATGGCAAAAATAGTAGCTAGAGAATATAAGGCAAGCCTGATAAATGAGGAGGTGCATGCAGATGTCTAAAAGGAAAGATTACATAAGCGTAAAGCAGGTTCAATATGATGCAGAAGAAGTTTTTCGCATCGGTGGCTTTTATTGCTCCGAGGCTATCATCTCGGCCATTCGCAAAAATATAGCACCAGATATGCCGCAAGATTTGGTGGCAGCTGGCAGCGGTTTTCCTATCGGGGTTGGTCGCTCTCGTTGTATGTGCGGGGCGATTTCAGGTGCAGTTGTTTGCCTTGGGTACTTCTTCGGAAGAAGCCAACCTTCAGATAGCAACGACCCCAAAATAGACCATGTGATGCGGCTTTCTGATGAGTTGCAGCAGTCTTTTAGAAGTAATAGAGAAAAATATCAAAACCTATGTTGCCACCATCATGTAGAAGGCTTTGATTTAACAACGGGCCAGCACAAAAACCAATGTATAGCCTTTACGGGTGAGATGGCAAACAAAACAGCCCGTATAATAGCTAGAGAGCTAGGCATCAAAATCAAAGAAGAAGGGATGGTGGTATAGATGATGAAGTTTGTAAAAGCTATACCCATGGCTATAGTGAGCATAGCTCTAGCCCTTGCCGCCCTTGGCAACCTCCTTTTGGCATCTTTTGGGCCTTATTGGGCAACTACCCGCTATATTTTAGGGGTTGCAGCTTTTGTTGTTCTCCTCGTTTATCTCATAAAAATAATCTTCCACTTCCCTCACGCTAGAGAGGAGTTTAAAACACCCATCCCCCTAAGCGTGCTGCCCACGGCCACTATGGCTTTAATGCTTTTGTCCGCACACATACGCCCATATCTGCCTGGTTTTGCCCTTGGCATGTGGTATGCTTCTGTGGGGCTTCACCTTCTCATCATGCTGTTTTTTATCATTCGTTTTGTGCCTAAATTTAAGCTTGGCACGGTGTTTCCTAGTTGGTTTATAGTGGCGGCAGGCATTATCACCACATCAGTAACCGCTCCAGCTATGAGTGCTCAGCCTCTAGGTCAAGTAGCCTTTTATGTGGGCGTTGGGTTGTATGTTATCACCCTGATAGCCGTGGTAGCTAGAATGGCAAATAAAAACCTAAATTGGCCAGAGCCAGCCCGCCACACTATAGCCATCTTCACCGCCCCTATGTCTTTAGCTATTGTGGGCTACTTCTCCTCCTTTGCCCCTTATGAGCGTAGTGATGTGGTGGTCTTTGCCTTGATAGGTGCAGCTCTTGTCAGCTACCTATACGTTACCCTTATGATGGTGTTTAAACTGCTCCCCATCAAGTTTTACCCTACATATGCTGCCTTCACCTTCCCTTATGTTATCTCTGCCTTGGCTTTTCGCCTAGCAAATGGCTTTTTAACATACAATGGAATATATTTTTTCACACCTATGGTGTACATCAGCCTCTATATAGCTATTATCGTTGTTGCTTTCGTCATCCTACATTACATTAGATACTTTAAGTTTTGGGTAAAATTCTAGTGAAATTTTAAAGACTCCAATATCCTTAGGGGAGTGAACAAACTGCGTTGATATCCCCCATTCGTCATTGCGGGCCCTTGGTCGAGCCCTGCTCTTCGGGTGAGGCTTGACCCGCAATCCCCTTCCTAGTCGTTATAATTCAGGAAGGAAGGGGATCCTGAATCAAGTTTCGGCTAAAAACCAAGCCTCAACCAAGGGTTCAGGATGACGTTATCAACGCCATTGTCCACTCCCTCCTTAGGTTTTTGTTGACAAGGGCTTAGGTGGTGTGGTATAATGTTTTGTCAGATAGTAGAGTTTAACCATAATACAAATACAGAGGTGAAAGAAATGAACAAAGCAATACAGCCACAATATCACGAAGCTAAAGTGCAATGTGCCTGCGGCGTAGAGTTTACGACGGGGTCTACTCAAGAGAGCATCAAGGTTGAGCTATGCTCTAAATGCCATCCTTTTTACACGGGCAACCAACGTATTATAACCACTGCTGGTGGTCAGGTTGATAAGTTTAAGAAGAAATATAATGTAGAAGGCTAAAACATTAAAAAACAAGAGGTTAGGGGTTGTTTTCATCCTCTAGCCTTTTTTGCTAATTTAGGCTATTGAATAATTAGCTCAATCCCCTTTACTGCACTTAACGCTATCGTCATACTTTTTGCAAAAAACACAAAAAGTATGACTGTCGCTACAACCTTTTCTCCGAAAAGGACGCTTGTAAAAGGGTTTCGCAATATTATTCAAATACGCCTTTGTGAGGAATTTTATGAGTGAGAATAAAAAAGAAGCCCCTACGTTCTACGGCGGGCAAGCGGTGATGGAAGGCGTAATGATGCGAGGGCGTGAGCATTATTGCGTGTCTGTTCGCAACCCTCAGGGGGAGATTGAAAGCAAAATGGACGTTATAAAGCCCGCCAAGTGGGTAGATACTTTAGGTAAAATCCCTATTATACGGGGTGTCGTTCGCCTAGGCTCTTCTATGATAGTGGGGATGAAGGTGATGAAGGCCTCTGCCGAGATGGCGGGGCTTGATGATGGCGTTAATGAAAAAGAGGCGTCTAAATTTGATAAATGGCTTGAGAGAAAATTTGGCGACAAGCTTAGCAATGTTTTGATTATTTTTGCTATGGTTATATCTTTGGCCTTTTCGGTGGCTTTGTTTATGGTGTTGCCCACATTTTTGGCGGGCTTGCTACCTTTGGAGAATTATATATGGGCTAGGGGCATTGTTGAGGGCCTTGTTCGTTTTGCTATATTTTTGGGCTATATCTTCCTCATCTCTCGCCTTAAAGACATTCAGCGGGTTTTTGAGTATCACGGGGCAGAGCATAAAGTTATAAACTGTTATGAAGCGGGGGTTGAGCTTACTCCTGAAAATGTTAAGCCTTTCACCCGCCTCCACAAACGCTGCGGCACCAGCTTTTTGCTTTTTGTAATGCTGATATCTATGATTTTTTTCTTATTTGTACGTACTGATGATATGTGGCTGCGTTTGGCCTCTCGTGTGCTTTTTGTGCCTTTTATAGCGGGCATTTCTTTTGAGGTTATCCGCTGGGCAGGCATTAGCGATTCTTTTATTGTTAAGGTTTTAAGCTGGCCTGGCTTTATGCTGCAAAAAATAACCACAAAAGAGCCTGATGAAGAGCAGATTGCCGTGGCTATAATGGCGTTAGAAAAAGTGATAGAGGCGGAGAACCGAGGGAAGGTGCAAAATGAAGCTATCACAGTTGAAGCTTTGGGGCAAGAGCAATCTTAAGTGGCATGCAAATGAAGTTAATTTATTGCTTTGTGCCGCTTTAGATGTGGATGAAAACTTTTTACTAACCAACCCTGATTATGAGGTTAGCGACGCTTTAGTGGCCAAGTTTGAAGATTTTGTAGCAAAACGTATGAGGCATATGCCAATACAGCACATTCTTGGCAAGTGGAGCTTTATGGGGTTGACCTTTACAATCAGCCCTAATGCCCTAATCCCTAGGGAAGACACCGAGGTGCTGGTTAATGCGGTTTTAAGCCACGAGCCGCAAGGGGCAAAAGGCCTTGAAATCGGCCTTGGCAGCGGGTGTATCTCAATCTCTTTAGAGCATCACGGCAAGCTTGATATGGTCGGGGTGGATATTTGTCCGCAAGCTTTAGAGGTGGCACGCACTAACTATCAAAATATAATAGGTAAAACTCCAAACTTTGTTTTGGGCGACCTTTACCAAGGTGTTGCACATGGAACATTTGATTTTATAGTGTCAAACCCGCCTTATATACCCTCTCCAGATATTATATCGCTAGACGAAAGCGTAACAAACTATGAGCCGCTGCACGCCTTAGATGGCGGTGTGGATGGCTTGGATTTTTACCGCAGGCTAGCCAGCAACCCTCCTCTCAAAAAAGGCGGGCGGATTTATCTTGAAATTGGGTATAATCAAGCTGAAGATGTGGAAAAAATATTGATAAATAGCGGTTTTTCTGATATAGTTGTCTTAAAAGACTTATCAGGTCATGACCGTGTTGTACATGGAAAGTTTGTGTCGGAATTAACCCCGCCCCTACCGTCATCCCGTGCTTGACACGGGATCTATGCATGATAGTGCACACCTAATTAGGTCTACCCTGCCCCAATTAGATCCCGTGTCAAGCACGGGATGACGGTAGGGG
>WQVB01000023.1 GCA_009781815.1 Defluviitaleaceae bacterium | reverse complement strand
TACCCTAAGTCGTCATCCTGAGCTTGACTCAGGATCTATGTGGGTTAGTGGACACCCAACTAAGCCTGCCCTTCTCCAAGTAGATCCCGTGTCAAGCACGGGATGACGACTGGAGTGAACAAATGCGTCCATTGTCATCCTGAACTTGATTCAGGATCCCCTTCCTAGTCGGAATAATTCGGAAAGGAAGGAGATTGCGGGTCGAGCCCGCAATGACGTTGTGGATGCTATTTGTCCACTTCTATGACGACAAGGGGGATGGATGACGGCAGAGAGGTTGGCATGACGTGGTGATAGAAGGCGATGCGGGAGGTCGGCCTCTATTTGCTAAGATGTACAACCAACACAATACGGTCTTTTTTGGTGGTGCCGCAGATTTCATTTATGGAGACCCTACCCATGCCACGGGCGGTGATGATGTCGCCTTGTTTTGTGGTGTGGGTCTTTTTTGTTTCTTTGTGATTTACGAAGACCTTGCCAGCGTCGATAAAGGCGGCGGCCTTGGTGCGGGAGGTGTTAAAGGCAGCGGCCAGCACCGCATCAAGCCGCATAGATGGCACGGTGATGCGTTTTTCTATTGCGGTTTGCTCAATCTCGATTTTGTGGGTGCGGTGGCTCACTTTAACGCTTACACGGCCAGCTTGGGTTAGGTTGTCGGTTATAAAGCTTGCCATGTCGCTTGTGGCATACAAAATAGCCCCGTTTTTGCCTATGCGTATATCGCCTATTTTGGCTCTATCTATGCCAAGGGCGAGGGTTGCCCCTAGGTAGTCTCTATGGGTGGGCGGGGTTGCGAATTTTTCGTTATAGGTGATGGCAAGGGGTGTTATGGTTTGTATGCCCTCGTCGTTAAAGATGATTATTTGCCGCTCTGCCTCGTCATAACCTCCAAAGGCGGTGGCGTTGCAGCCTTTTAGCAGGGGCATAAATTGGGCTATGCGGGTGGCGTCTATAAAGTTTGTTTGGGTTTGGGCGTGTCGCTTGAGGGATAGGTGGTGCTTGTCTAAAGCTCTGGCGAAAAGTAGCTTGTCGTCAGGGTCTTTAAAGGGGTTTTGTATGTTCAAGTTTTTGCTCCTTTTTCGGGGATAATCGGCATGTATGCTATCATGATTAATATTTGTAGGGAATGGATCCTTGGCTGACTTGTAGCTTGCCTGCAACAAAAGCTTATACATTCCGCTATTAGGTCTGCACCTTTCTACCCTTCAGCAAGGTTATGCGGAATGGATAAATCCATTCCCTACAGGGGTAAATTGGAATGATGTTGGATCAGGATGACAGTAGGGTGTGTTGATTGCTCATCCCTACTCCCATTGTTTTTTGCATTGTAAAATCAAGCGTTTTGTGATATTATACAATGGATTAAACCCAATTGCAAGGAGGGCTTGGCTTGGATATTAAAAAAATGCGAGATAGAGAGATAAAAGATATATTTGAGGGCAGGTCTAGCAAGCTTTTGCTAGTTGTTGGCCCTTGCTCGGTGCATTGTGTAGGTGGGGTGCTTGCCTATGCTAAAATGCTTGCCCCTATTGCCGAGGAAATTGCCCACAAGGCCGTGGTTGTGGTGAGGGCATACACAGCCAAACCAAGAAGCGAGACAAAGGGTTTTATGGGGCTGTTGCACCAAGAAGACGGGCTTGAAAAGGCTATAAAGCTGCACAAAGATATTTTGGAGCAAACAGGGCTGCCCACGGCAGATGAGCTACTTTACCCCAGCTTGTTGCCCCATTTTAAGGATGTGGTAAGTTACTTTACCATTGGGGCTAGGTCTGTTTTGAATCAAGAGCATAGGCTTGTTGCAAGCCATATAAACGTGCCTGTGGGCATGAAAAACCCTTTAAACGGTAGCCTTAGCGGTATGGAGCTGGCGGTTGCCGCTGGCAAGAGACCTCATCAATTTATTTTTAGGGACGAGCTGGTGGAGAGTGCTGGCAACCCCTTAACACATGGGGTGTATCGTGGCTTTATTGATGAGCATGGGGAGCATAAGGCAAATTGGATGGAGGCTTTAAAGGACACCAGCCCCGTTTTGGTGGATGTTAGCCATTCTAACTCTAAAAAAGACCCAGCAAGGCAGGGGCAGGTTGTTAGAGAGGTGTTGAAACTGCGTGAGAAAAACCCTAATATAAAGGGGTTGATGATAGAGAGTTTTATTGAAGGTGGCAGGCAGGATGAGGGGGGCAAGGTTTTCGGCAAGTCTATAACCGACCCTTGTTTGGGGTTTGAAGATACAAGGGAATTGTTGCGATATATTTTTGGAGAAATTTAAATATATTGCGTGAGCGATTTGTTGTTGTGTTTGTGGCGAAACTACCCCCTAGCCGTTATCCCGCACTTGTTTCGCCTAAAAGCGGGCTCAACCTACGGATTGGGATCTCTCTATATTGATTGCTTGCTGGGTTGTACGTTATGCTAGGGAGATCCCGTGTCAAGCACGGGATGACGGCTAGGGGGCTGGATACCTTCCATTCCCATAACAAGCCTAAATAAAATCCTATCTTTTAGCGATTAGTAATCTTTGGCGGAATGGATAAATCCATTCCCTACAAACCTAAAAAATGGGCAACAGAAACGGGATAGAAGCAGCCTTTGTTAAAGTCGTAAAAAACTTGACAAGGTTATTTTCTTAATATATAATTAACAATATAAAAATATTAAGGCTTGCCCCTGTTGTGTGTGGCAGGCTTAAAAAAGTTTGGAGGGTCTTTAATGGGCAGATACGGTCTATTTACTATTCTGTCGTTGGCAGCTATTTGGATTGTTCTTGTAGAGCATTTTACATGGGCGTCTCTTGCTGTTGCTCTTTTTATGGCGGTTTTTTGTACATATTTTTCTGATATGTTTTTGCCACCTGCAAAGGAAGCTAAAACTGTCAATTTCAAAAAACTGATTTTTTATCCAATCTACATCTTAGGCCAGGTCTATGCTGCTGCTTTTGTGATGATAAAGTTTATCATCGTGGGGGCAAATGTTGACATGGTTACGGTTAAAACCAGCATGAAATCTGAAGTTTTAAAGGTATTGCTTATGGATTCTATGACATTTGTTCCTGGCTCTATCTCGCTGGATTTAGACGACGACACCATCAAGATGTTGTGGATATACGACAAAAAGATTGACAAGAATAAGCTTGGCAAAGAGAAGGTAAGCGACATTTTAAAAGGCGGTATGGAGAAAAGGCTTGCAAAGGCTGAGCTCTTTCCAGAAGGGGGCGAAAACTAGATGGAATACTATTTAGAACAATATGCAGAATCTTTATTTGATGTTTTTTTAAAGTATGCTGTGTATGCCATAATCGCTTTGGTTGCCCTTTCTATTGTGTATGCGTTAAAAGGCCCAAGTATTTGGGATAGGCTTTTAGCTTTAAACCTTATCTCAGCAAAAGTTATTATGATTATCATCTTGTTCTCGTCTATCGAGGGCATAACGTTTATGCTCGATATAGCCATTTTATATGCTTTGTTTGGCTTTATGGGTACTATTTTCATAGCCCTCTTTTTAGCTCGCCACAGGCTGGGCAAGATAAGGCAAACAAAGGCTAAGGGAAAAGCCGAAAATAAAATAGATGGAGGGGAAGAATAATATGAACCTTCAAGAAATTATTAGCATTAGCTTGATTGCAATTGGTATTATCTTTTTGATATTTGGCACTATTGCCATGTTTAGATTTAAAGATTTTTACCCACGTGTTTTGACGGCTACAAAGGTAGACACGGTGGGGATGATAACCCTTTTGGTTGGTCTTTCAGTCCGCCATGGGCTTAGCTTTTTCACTTTAAAGCTTATTTTTATAATGGTTATAATCTTCATTTTAAACCCTCTTGTTGCTCACGTTGTGGCTCGCTCTGCTTATATTTGCGGGTATAAGCTAAAGGGAGAAATGGATGAAGAAAGTGCAGAATGCTGTGAAGATGACCAGATGGATTGGTGTGCTACTATAACTGACGAAGAAGGGGGCGACGCATAATGGTATACGCATTAGCTGGCTTAAGCTTGATAGCCCTTCTTGTTATTATGATTGAGCGTAAGGTCTATCGTATTATAATATACACTGGCATCTTTTCTTTGATGATGGCGGGGATTTACCTTATGCTTGGCAGCCCTGACGTTGCCATGGCGGAGGCGGCCATCGCTACATATGCTACAATTTTCTTTATTGTTGTGGCGGAGAGATATTACAAAAAATATCGCAAGCGTGGCGAAGATGATGCAACAAGTGCAACGGCATACGAAAAGCCGAAAAAAGGCCCTTCTATTGCTAAGGTTTTGTTGGCGTTGCTTTTTACCGCTGGCTTGGGCTTTTTGTTTGTAAACTTTATACCTGACATTAACGTAAACCTAGATTTGAGAACCCTCTATTTAGAAAACTTTAAAGTTGATGTAGGCGGGCAAAACCCTATTGCTGCTATCTTAATGGGTTATAGGCTTTATGATACACTTTTTGAGGCTCTACTTTTAGTTATAGCTATTATGGCTGTTAGCCACTTGTCTTTTTATGACGGTGTGTATGTTAAAGAAGAAAAAGGCGATCAAAGCCACGTAAAGCGTGATAAAATAGCCTTTTACTCTATACGCATTATAAGCCCTATTATAATTTTGTTTGGTATATACCTTGTGGCCAACGGCCATTTAAGTGCTGGCGGAGGCTTCCAAGGCGGCCTTGCTATTGCAGCCTTCTTTGTATGCCGTTATATGATACACAATATATATGACCTGCCTGTAAAAAAGGTTTTAAAGCTTGAAGAAATCGTATTTATGGCTTTAGCTATTGTGGCTGTTATAATGGTGTTTGTAGACACGGCATCTCGTGTGTCTGAAGAATATAGGTTTATCTTCCAAAGCGTGCATTTATATGCTGCAAACTTCCTAGTGGGGATAAAGGTTGCATGTGGCTTCTTTATCTTGTTTTATAGGTTTGTGGCTGTTGAACGCCTTAAGGAGTAGCACTTAAAACTGATAATGCCATCCTAACCCCCCTACCGTCATCCTGAGCTTGACTCAGGATCTACTTGGAGTAGGGCAGACCTAGTCGGGGTGTCTACTATTCTACATAGATCCTGAGTCAAGTTTCGCTTAAAACCAAGCTCAACCAAGGGCTCAGGATGACGGTAGGGAAATGGGATGACGCAAAGGTTGAAAAAATAGTGAAAGGAATATACACATGGCTAATATACCAATTTTAGAACTTTTTTCGATAGTTATCGTGTTTGCATCTATCTTTGGCCTTATTGTAAGCAATAACGCCATTAAAGCCATTGTTTTTATGACCACCCTAAACGCTGGCATAATAACCTTTTGGATAGCTCTTGGCAGCAGGGCAGGCACATTGCCCCCTATATTTGAAACGCCTGAGCATATATACCTAATGGACTATATGGCAGACCCAGTGCCACAAGCCCTTATGATAACCGCTATCGTTATCGGCTTTGCGGTTACGGCTATAAATATTATTATGATGAATACCCTATTTAGAAAATATGGAACATCAGACTGGAAAGAGCTTTTTAAGCTAACTAAAGAGCAATATGTGATAAAAGACGGCGTATGCCCAGATGATGCTGACGCATGCACTATAGCCAAAGGGGAGGATACAAATGCTTAGTTTATTCATAATCATCCCTGTTTTAATTGCAGTTTTCCTTTTTGTTTTTACAAAAAACCAAGTAGCTAGGATTTTAGCTATAGTTTTTCAAGCTGTATACACAGGCTTTGCTGGCTGGCTGGTGCTTCAAACAAGGGGTACCTATATAATCGAGCGAGTAGGTGGGTATGAAGGTGTTTTAGGCATACTCCTTTACGCCTTCGACACATCAGCTATTTTCATCTTGCTTACGGCTGTGTTGTTTTTGGTTATATCTATATACAGCTTTCACGAGACGGAGCAACGCACCTTTTGGTGTTTACTCTTCTTGTTACAAGGTGCTCTTGCAGGGGTTTTCTTAACACGAGATCTTTTCAACATCTTTGTGATGGTTGAGGTGTCTACAATAGTTGTTATCATTTTGATGATGTACTATAGAGGCCGCCGCAACATGTTTACGGGTATGGTTTACCTTATGGGTAATATAATCGCCATGCAACTTTATCTGTTTGGCCTTGGCTACATATATATGATGGCAGGCGGCTTTGACATAGACCTTGTGAGAACAGCCCTTGCCTATGCAGACCCAGCTGATTTGGTGTTGCCATATGCCCTTATAATGACGGGGCTGGCCTTTAAAGCGGGTTTGATACCTCTTATTAGCGTGGTGCCAAAGGCAAGGCTATACCCAGGTGCTCCATCTGCCGTTGCTGCTATTTTATCAGGCATACAAATCAAGGCTGCGGTGTTCTTGTTTATGCGTTTTCAAGATATGTTTGGGCCTATTGCTCAACAGCACTTCTTCTTGATAATTGGTATTATAACAGGTGCAACGGGGGTTATCCTCGCTATGTCTCAAAAAGATATTAAGATGATTTTAGCATACCACACCGTGTCTCAGGTTGGCTTGATAATGATAGGCTTAAGTGCTGGCCCTTCTGCATACTACTCCTACACGGGGGGCATGTATCATATGATAGCCCACGGCATTTTCAAAGCGGCACTGTTTTTGACAGCTGGCATCATCCGCCGCTCTTATGGCACATCTAATGTGTATAAGATACGAGGGGTGTTTAAACGTATGCCTGTTGTGGGCATAGCATCAGCTTTTGCTATTTTAAGTATAACGGGTGCACCCTTCTTTATCGGGTCTATCTCCAAATACTTTTTAACATCAGGTGCACCGCCACTTGTGGAGTATTCTATTATCATAATAAGCGTAGGTACAATCATATCATTTATTAAATATGGCTCTATGCTGTTTGGTAAAGAAGACCCATCTATGAAAGGCTCGTCAGTTAAGCCTGATGTTTGGCGTGTTATCCCTGCTGTGCTTTTAGCTGCTCTTTGCCTTTTAGGTGGCGTTTTTGGCCCACAAGCTATCAACTTTATGTTCCCTTATAGCGGCGTGTCTGTTTCTGAAGGGCTTTTGGGCAACTGGGCATATTATCAAAAAGCTCTTATCTTTGCGGGCAGTGCGGTTGTAGGTTTTGTTCTTTATAAGTTTGTTGTAAAGGGCAATAAATTCTTAGATAAGATAAGCCAGATGGACCTTAACTTTAGAACCATCCTAGTGTCTAGCTGTGCCTTTGTGGGCTTGCTTATTGTTGTAGCTGGCTTGTTGTAAATGCAATCTGCAAGGGTGCAAATAACACAGTTTGAATAACTCCATCTGAATGGAAGCATTATATGATGTGCTTACGCACCACAATGAATGTGGCACTTGCGTAAAACTTATATTAAAAGGTGAAGCGAAATGAACTATGTTGAAAAAAATTCTGCCGTTTGGGATAAGAGTGTTGCAAATAAAGACGTTTATGCCGCTTGGACTACAGCTGTTTCGACAGAAGTGATAGAAAATGCTCGAAACGGAAAATGGGATGTTGTTTTAACACCGATAAAACCTGTGCCTAAAAGCTGGTTTCCTGCTGACTTCAAGGGGTTGAAAGTTTTATTGATAGCTGGAGGTGGCGGCCAACAAGGCCCGATTTTGTCTGCCCTTGGTGCGGATGTAACAGTATTTGATAACAGCAAAAGGCAACTTGAGCAAGACGAGCTCGTGGCACAACGAGAAGGGCTGAATATCAAAACGGTGCAAGGCAACATGCAAGACCTATCTGTTTTTGCAGACGAATCTTTTGATTTTATCATGCAATTCGCAGGATGCTTTGTTGATTCTGTTTTACCTGTTTGGAAAGAAGCATATCGGGTACTAAAAAAGGGCGGCATAATGCTTGCAGGGCACAATCACCCGTTTGAATTTATTTTTGATGTGTCGGAGATGAAGAAAGGCAATCTTGTTGTCCGTTACAAAATCCCCTACTCTGATATTAAGGATTTGTCGCCTGAAGAATTTGAGTGTATTACTGCCAAGGGTGGCGTATGTTTTGGACACTCGCACGAAGATATGATACAAGGGCAGATAGATGCAGGGTTTTTAATAGCAGGGTTCTATGAAGATAAAGGGTGCGGATATGTTCTTGACAATTATATCGACACTTTCTTTGCTACCAAAGCAGTTAAAATGTAGTTGCTTAATATACTTTTTGTGTTATTTTCACCCTTCACAAATATCGTATTAATTTTTCAAAGTGCACCATACTTTTAAGCGATTAGTATAGTGAGACCCCCAGTCGAGCTTCGCCTAAAAGACAAGGCTCAGCCAAGGGCTGGGGATGACCCCGCACCAGAGTGCAGGGCAAGCTTAAGGTAAACATGAGATTTAAAGGAGGGGTTGCTGTGTTGGGGTTGATAATTTGCTTAGCTATTGCAGTGCCGATGATTGTTTTAGGCATTTTTATGGCGGCTACTGGCAAGGGCTCATTTTTAATCGCAGGGTATAACACCGCATCTAAAGAGAAAAAGGCTCAATATGATGAAAAAGCTTTAACCAAGTTTGCAGGCAAGCTACTTGTTGTTTTAGGTGCTTTAACTGCCATAACGGGTATTGAAGCCTTGCATAACCTTGGGTGGTTTTGGATTGTATGGTCTGCACTTTTTCTAGGTGTTACTGTGTTTGCTTTGGTATATGCCAACACCAAAAACCGCTTTAAAAAATAATTTTGCTAAATTTTATAATATGTTGTATAATAGGGGGAGTGGTCTTAAAGGCTACTCCCTTTAAAGTTGAAGACGAGACTTAGACCCATAGTATTACTTGCTACCTTTTAACAATCAGCATAGTGAGATCCCGCATCGAGTGCGGGATGACGTAATATGCGACTTGTTTATAGCCTATGAGGAAGAATCCTTAAGAGGCTAAGACCCTATTTTTGTTAAATCGACATGGAGGATGCAAAGTGGAAAGCACAACAGATGAAAACATAAAAGACGACAAGCTTGCAAGCCTAAGCCCTAGAGAGAAAGAGATGGCAACGGCTAATATACCTAAGCTTATTTTGTCATACTCCATACCCACGGTTATCGGCATGCTTGTGGCGGCTTTGTATGTGGTTGTAGATAGAATATTCGTAGGGCGTATACCCTATATAGGCAATGATGCTTTAAACGGCGTTGGCCTTGCTGCACCTATCTCCCTCATTTTGGCTGCTTTTGCCCTTTTGGTGGGCGTTGGCTCTGCCGCTAATATATCTATCCGCATGGGTAGGAGGGATATTGAAGGGGCTGAAAAGGTGCTTGGCAACTGCTTTACCCTCACTATAGTGCTTTCTATAGTGCTTGGCATTGTGGCTCTGTTTGCTTTAGAGCCGTTGCTTATAGCCTTTGGTGCGTCAGAAGCTACCTTACCTTTTGCTGACACATACACACGCATAAAAATATATGGCATTATATTTACATATATATCCCTAGCTATGAACCACCCCATTAGGGGCATGGGCTTTGCAAAGCGATTTGCCGCAGCACAGCTGTTTGGTGCGTTGCTTAACATCGCTTTAAACCCGCTTTTCATCTTTACATTTAACATGGGCGTTGCTGGGGCTGCATGGTCTACGGTTTTAACCCACTTTATAGTTGCCGTTTATATTATGGCGTTTTATGCTAAAGGCAACGGGCCAGTTAAACTTCGCTTGAAAAATATAAAGCCTGAAACCAAAGTCATCTTAGCTATTGCCTCTATCGGCATAGCACCGTTTTTGATGCAGATTTTAGGCTCTGGGGTAAACATTATAGCTAACCGCCACCTGATACAGCTGGGTGGAGACGCTGCCGTAGGGGCTTTAACGGCTATTATGGGGGTTATATCCCTCTTTGTTATGCCTGTTTTTGGTATAGCTCAAGGCAGCCAGCCCATCATCGGCTTTAACTATGGTATGGGCAATGGAGATAGGGTGAGAAAGGCCTATTTATCATCAGCCACCTATGCGGTTATTATAGCTTTTGTGGGGGCTGTGCTTATTGTGGCCTTCCCAACTTTTATAATGGGCATGTTTTCTAGTGATTATGACATATTATCTATAGGGGCTGTTGGCATGCGTATAATGGCGTGGACAATGCCTGTAGCTGCCTTTCAAATGAACGCCTCAACCTTTTTTATGGCTATAGGCCGTGCTAAAATGTCGGTTTTGCTATCGGTGTTGCGTCAGGGCATTATACTTGTGCCGCTATATTTTATATTGCCAAACTTTATGGGCATTTTAGGCATATGGTGGGCAATGCCAATGGCAGATTTAGCCGCCTTTGCCGTAACACTCTTTGTTATATTGCGAGAGCTTAGGATGATTAAAAGGAGATTTGCCAATGTGTGATATTGAGCTGGTGGAGGCATCTAAGGAGCATGAGAGCCAAGCCATGACATATAGGCAAAGGTATATCGACTTAGGCGAAAAAGAGATAAACGGCAGCAGCCAGCTGATAAAATATAAAGATTATGATGAATGGCTAGAGAGGATTAAAAGCGAAAAAGCTATAGAGCCTTCTTTAACCCACACCCCATCTACTACATATTTTATGATTCGCAAGACCGATGATAAGGTTATTGGCTCTATCCAGTTGAGGCATCACTTGACTGAAGAGCTGAAAAAAGATGGCGGTAACATTGGCTATGGTATATGCCCTTCTGAAAGGGGCAAAGACTATGGGGTTAGGCAGCTATCTCTTGTGGTTGAAAAGGCAAGAGAGCTGGGGCTAGACAAAGTTATGATTTCTTGTAATAAAGACAATAGAGCATCAGCCCAAGTTGCTATTAAAAACGGCGGGGTGTTGGCGGGGGAAGGTTTTGATGAAGACGAGGTAAAGGTAACGGAAATTTATTGGATAGATATTGTATAATCTATTTGACGTTTTGAAACGCTCTACCCTTCATCATTAGACTTGTAGTGAAACACCACCAAGCCCCCCTGAGTCGTCATCCTGAGCTTG
>WQVB01000022.1 GCA_009781815.1 Defluviitaleaceae bacterium | reverse complement strand
GCTTCACTTAAATGCTACATGGAGTAGCACCCGCCAGGCATGCTCTCGTGTATTAACATCCATCTTTACAACCCCTCTTCCCCTGTGGAGCTGCTCGCACCATAAGGCAACAAATAATGAGAGCAAGCCAAATTCAAAACCACCACATCTGCAGGCGATAGCTTAGGTATGGCAAATATTACCTCACGTGTGTTTAATGAAAGTTCATCCTCTTGACTCCAATCATGCCCTGCAATATCAAGAGACACAAAAGAAAAATCCCTCAAGGGCTCATCCGCCCATAAAATTATAGTGCCGTGCCAATCCGTCTCAAATTCGGTGTATGTTACTGTGTGTACATTTTCAAAATCAGCCACAAAAGCGGCTATATTAGCGTCATGCTCCTCTTGAGGGAAGGGTGCATCTGGCCCTTGCCAAGGTGCAAATATCTCATGAATATGCATAGGGGGTGTCGGCTGGCGTAGCGACCCATGTGCATATTCACCACAATAGGGGCATATCTCCTCATAATCGCCAATTAGCACGCCCCCATTTTGCTCCTCACCATAGCCGTTTTCATATATATAGCAATCATAATCATCACCGCCGCAAGCAGTCAAAGCAAACAAAGCTGTAGCCGCTAAGGCTAATGGCACAAAAATTTTTCTAATCATATCAAAATCTCCTTTAAGGTTAAAATAGTTTCTTTAGTATAGGACTTTAGATAGGTCATCAAAGTTCCAAAATAATCCCCATAAAAAAATGCAAATTACCCCTTGATTTTATCACGAAAAACTTGTATAATCAAGAGATAAATATTTTACGCAACATCCTTTTTATCGCCATTAGATTTGTAGTGAAATTGACTTTCCTGCTCGTCATCCTGAGCTTGACTCAGGATCTAACTGGAGAAGGGCACAACCCTGAATTAAGGCATGCACTATCCCACATAGATCCTGAGTCAAGCTCAGGATGACGACTTAGGGGCTAATTCGAAACAAATCTATTGCGGGCAATGATCCGCAATCTCACGTAAGCAATCGCTATAGAGAGGCGGCAAAGGGCAAGCGGTGAAGGAGCTTCTTAAATTGCCTCAACAAAACATATACCCAAACTCTTCTGAGCAAATGCAGTTTCAACACAAGATAACCTTGTTGTTGCTGGTTGATAGAATACAAATCCCTATTTCTAACAACCAAATTACAAAGTTTGCCCTTGAAGAAAATTATATGAATTTTTACAATGTCCAGCAATACCTTAAAGAGATGGTAGCAGCTGGTTTTTTGGATACAAGCCAAGACGGCAACACAACCCGCTATACCCTTACGGATGAGGGGTTAAAGACATTAAAAACCTTTGCAAGCTACATACCCCCTTACCTTAAAGGTAGGATAGACAAGTATATAGAAGAGAACAAAGGTAGCGTAAAGCAAGACCTTGAGATTATAGCTAATCACTTTTTTCAACATGACAACGAAGAATATGTTGTAAAATGTGCCATATATGAGGAAGATAACATGCTGATGGAGCTATCTATCTCCGTGGTGTCTAAAGAGCAGGCCATATCCGTTTGCACTAATTGGAAAAACAATGTGAAAGATATTTACCCTAAAATTATAGATATACTATTAAAGCAAAAGGCTGATGAAAAAGGCGAATAGAATGCCTATTCCGAAACTGCTTCACACAATTTTTTTCACTTAACGCTATCGTCGCTTTTTTCAGAAAACCACTGAAAAAGAGCGACTGTCGCTACAAAATTTTTCTTGCGAAAAATTACGTTCAAAAATTGGTTCAGCAAGGTTTCGGAACAGGCCTAAAGAAAAGGAGAAGTGTTTAAAATGGAAAAAATTATCTCAGAAGGTTTATCGTTTGATGATGTATTGTTAGTGCCTCAAGCATCTTTTACCCTGCCTACAGATGTTGATATTACAACAAATATCACATCAAAAATCATGATAAATGCTCCTCTCATATCCGCCCCTATGGATACGGTTACAGAAAGCAAAATGGCCATAGCCATTGCAAGAAACGGGGGCATAGGCATTATCCACAAAAACTTGTCCATCGAAGACCAAGCAAACGAGGTTGACAAGGTAAAGCGTAGCGAGCATGGGGTTATAACCGACCCGTTCTCTCTCTCACCAAACCATTTTGTTTATGATGCAGACCACTTAATGGCTAAATATCAAATATCTGGCGTGCCTATCACAGAAAACGGCAAGCTAGTGGGTATTATCACCAATAGAGACATTAAATTTGAAACAAACCATCAAAAGAAAATTTATGAAGTAATGACAAAAGAAAACCTTATCACCGCCTTTGAAGGTATAACTCCTAACGAGGCAAAAGAGCTTTTGATGAGCAAAAAAGTTGAAAAGCTGCCTATTGTCAACAAAGATGGCGAGCTAAAAGGCCTTATCACCATTAAAGATATTGAAAAAGCCATAAAATACCCTAACAGCTCCAAAGACGACCAAGGCCGCCTTTTAGTTGGTGCGGCTGTAGGTGCAAACGCCGAAGCCCTAGAGCGTGTAGCCGCCCTTGTGGCTAAAAAAGTTGATGTTATCATCATCGACACAGCCCACGGCCACCACATCAACATTATCAACAAAGTGAAAGAAATTAAAGCCACCTTCCCTGACTTGCAGGTGATTGCAGGCAACGTAGCCACAGCCGCCGCAACAAAAGCTCTAATCGAAGCAGGGGCAGATTGCGTAAAGGTGGGCATTGGCCCAGGCTCTATATGCACAACCCGTGTGATTGCTGGCATAGGCGTGCCGCAGCTAACAGCCATCATCAACTGCGCTGCAGAGGCGGCAAAACACGGCATACCCGTTATAGCTGATGGGGGCATAAAATATAGCGGCGACATTGTAAAGGCTATTGCAGCTGGTGCATCTGCCGTTATGATGGGGTCTATGTTTGCTGGTTGTGAAGAATCTACAGGTGAGTCTGAGCTTTACCAAGGTCGTAAATATAAGGTCTACCGTGGCATGGGCTCTATTGCCGCTATGGAAAAGGGCAGCAAAGATAGGTACTTTCAAGGTGAAGCCAATAAATTTGTGCCAGAGGGTGTTGAAGGTCGCATAGCCTTTAAAGGCCCCGTTGGCGACACTATCTATCAGCTTTTAGGCGGCTTGCGTGCTGGCATGGGCTACTGCGGGGCAGAAAACATCCAAGCTCTCAAAGAGCGTGGTCAATTTGTTAAAATCACCGCCGCTGGCCTTAGAGAAAGCCACCCACACAACATCCACATCACTAAAGAAGCACCAAACTATAGTAGAGAGGTATAGCCTATGGCAAAATACGAGAAACGCCTAACTGGGGATTTTGATTCGTTTTTGCACATCTTGCATGATGGCGTTATGGATAGAAGCATGTCTGCCGTGTTGCAAGGTTATAGCAACCATGTTACAAATGGCGTAAAATGTGCCGTAAGGGTGTATGAGAGGCATAGCTGGCCCAGCGGCAATAGAGTTAGCATGAACATAACCGCCACCTGCCACGGTGAAGACATTTTTGTATCCGTCATCACCGCCGCTGGTAGCGGGGCAGTTTTTCTCAAGCTTAACACCTTCGGCGAGAAAGCATTTTTGCAGCACGCCATTGATATCATAGAAAATTTTTAGTAAAAATAAAAACCTAAGTCGTCATCGGACTTATAGCGAAACAAGTCTAGGTCTCGTCATCCTAAATCAAGCTCAGGATGACGACATCAGAATGTTATTTTGCTATGAGCCTAATGACGACTTAGGTTTTTTTATATTGAATAACTTCTTCTAAAACTCCTTCAAGCAATCTTTCGTCTTAACATCTACAAGTATAATATCATCTCCCATTTTTTTAATAGCCGCCCAAGGTATGCAATACTCACAATTTCGCCCAAAGACGCCAAAAAGACGACCAGGGCCAGGCACAATAAGATTTATTATCTTACCCTCCCTTTGGCAAAGCTCTACATCTGCCGCATAGCCAAACCTTGTGCCATCTCTTACGTTAATAATCTCTTTTTGACGCAGCTCATATATTCGTATAATGTCATGTTTCATGGCAAAACCTCACAAACAATCTTTTTCATTTCATTGTATGATATATTTTTTTATATTATTAAGTGATTTCATAAAAACTTTCGTATTATATAGTGTAAGCTTACAAAAACAAAACAAAATAGGGGGTGATGCTTTGACTGACGAAGAATTGCTTAAAAAGCTAATAAAAGGCGAAGATGATACTTTGTCTCACATTATTGATGATTATAGCAAGCTTCTTTGGATGGTTGTTTCGAGCATTTTGAATAATTCGGCTACTCGTGAAGATATAGAGGAGTGTATCAGCGATGTTTTTGTTCAATTATGGAAAAACCCTAAAGCTTTTGACCCTACAAAAGGCTCACTTAAAAACTTTTTGGTGGTGATTGCAAAAAGCAAGGCATTGGATGCTTATAGAAAGCTCTCAAAAGTTAAAATAGTGGAGCTTGACTGTGCAATAAAGTCGAAAGACGAAGATTTGTTGGACTATATTATAAACAAAGAAACAAGCCAAGCCCTTTTTGCCGCCATCAAATCTTTAGCAGAGCCTAATAGAGAGATTGTGCTGCGGAGGTACTTTTTTGAAGAAAAGCCCGCCTATATAGCCCAAGCCACCTCGCTACCTGTTAAAGAGGTAGAAAACAGGCTTTACCAAAGCAAGCTAAAGTTAAGAAAATTTTTAGAAATAAATGGAGGTATTGGCCATGCCTAAAAAAGATTTGCTTTCAGAGCTTTCACAAGAGCAATTGGATGAATTGTTAACATACACTCACCCCTTCTCTCAAAAAAATATAGATAGCATCAAAAACAAAACTTTCAAAAAAATAGAGGAGAAAACTATAATGAAAAAGCCATTTTTAAAGCGTTCTTTTGGCACGGTAGCTGCCGTTTTTGCTGCGGCTTTAGTGGTAGCCACCACCACATTTGCAGCTATGCACCTTTTAAGGTCTCCAAGCGAGGTCATCGAGATAGCTGGGGGCAATGCCGCTTTAACAGCCGCCTTTGAAGGTAGCGACGCTATCAACATTAATCAAACAATCACCTCAAACGGGCAAGCAATCACCCTGCTTGCGTTGGTATCAGGCAAAGACATCAGCGACCATCCAATCTACAACAGCACAGGAGAGATTTTAAACGATAGGACCTACGCCATATTGGCCATTAAAAACCTAGACGGCAGCCCTATGCCTTCACCTATGGATGCAGCCTACCAGCCCCTTGCTGTTTCTCCTTTTATAAACGGCAAAAGCCCTTGGGTTGTTAATGTGTTTTCTATGGGCGGTGGCACTATAAGCGTGGTAGAAGATGGCATCATGTACATCATAGCAGATTTTACAAATATAACAAAGTTTGCTGACAGGGGCATCTACCTTGGCGTTAACACAGGCATTGGCATGGGCAATATTATAGATGCATTTACCCTTGATGAGGAGAGTGGCACAATTGTAACCAGCGCAAACTTTGATGGCTCTAGTGCGGTTTTTGCCTTACCTGTTGACCCTTCCCTTGCACAACCTGAAAGAGCATCACAATTTTTGTATGAGCTTTTTGGAGATACAAACTTTGACCAAGAGCAAGAAATAACTATAGAATTTGGCCCTGAAAACTTATCCCTCTACAGGGCAACCTATGAATCTTTAAACGCTTGGATGATGGAGCAAGTTGAGGCTCGCCGTGCTAGTGGTGATTATGACGAAGAAAGCTTGGAGGCTTTTAAGCAAGAACAAGCAGGGTTTTTTGATGCCCTGCGTGATGGGTATTATGTGTATATTATAGCCCTTGATGATATGGGCTTTGCAACAGCCATTGCAAACCCCGCCCTAGAGTATGAGATATCCGTCAACACAACCATTGATGGGGGCAGAGTTTTAGAGACAATTATAATAAATTAGCAAATAAAAACCCTTGGGCTATTTAACCAAGAGTTACGCCTAAAGACAAAGTCTAATATTCTTTTAGTTTGCAACCATCTCTTCTTTCGTCATTAGACTTGTATCAAAATCAAAAAGCACCAAACTCCAGCCTGCCCCGTACTCCGATACGGGGTCATCCCGTGCTTGACACGGGATCTAATTGGAGTAGGGCAGGCTTAGTTGGGTGTCCACTACCCCACATAGATCCCGTGTCAAGCACGGGATGACGACGGGAGCGGACAAAGTGCACACCTAATGTCATTGCGGACTTGTTTCACCTAAAACCAGGCTCAACCTACGGATCCGCAATCCCCTTCCTCCCTAAATGCATCAGGAAGAAAGGGTATCCTGAATCAAGCCTTGCCAAGGGTTCAGGATGACGATAGGTGTTCGTTTTGTCCACTCCCATGACGACTAGGGGGGTTTATACACAACTTTAACCCTTGGTTAGCTAACCAAGGGTTTTTATAATCCTATCCACCACATCACCCCAAGGGCGAGGGTTGATAGTTTGAATATTATATTTTTTGCACTCTTCTGCCAGCCACTCACCATAAGCATGGCTCACATCTGCTCTAAATTCTTGTAGCTCTCCGCCTTCTCGAGCAAGATAATTTTGCAATATTTGCTCTCGTGAAGGCTCGTGAATGAAAATGCTTCTAATGCGTCCATCAGTTAGTGATGCCACCATTTCAGGCAAGATAAAGTCCCCTTCCAAAACCATGGGTATGCCTTCTCCAATATGGTCATCTATTACAGCTTGTAGACCAGGCATCAAAGCATGCCCAGCATCTATCAATCTTTTAACTGCATTCTCTACCCCAAGCTCACGCCAATTGGGGTTTGTTGCCCAATAATGTATGGCGGGACAAGCTTCAGGGGTCGTTGTCTTTTCAAGCAATATTTGAAAATCATCAACCCTAATTAAATCTACCTCATATATACGAGCCAATTGGCGGCTTACGCTAGTTTTGCCAACCCCTGATGCTCCTCCGATGATTAATACATCCCAATTTAAAGCCATGTTGTTCTCCTTTATCGTGTAGCTAGCCCGCAATATTCCTGCCCCTCGTTCCCACCCTAAGTGCAATGCAGATTATAGTGCTATGTTCGCCCCACCCCACTCAGGGCAGGAATATTGCTATTTAAGTGAGGATTATACCTCCCCGAATTTCAATTGGAGTAGAGATAAGATTTTTCGCCCTCGCAGCGGGGTGGGGCTGGCATTGCATGTTACCTAGCATAGCACTTAGGGTGGGAGCGGAGAGGGCGAAAAATCAGGCATCGTGGAGCTTAATTCCTAGCCACTAGAGCAAGCTCTCTAAAGCCTTCTCTTCCAATGCGAGGAATGTATCTCATAAAATCATCGCTAGCTCTTATTCTCTCAAACTCTTCATAGGTAAAATAAATGCCCTCTCCAAAAACAATATAACCTTCCCTGCCAACGCCCCATCCGAAACTATATCCAATGCGGTGTTCGTCCCCCTGCCTAATAGGAATAAAAGATCCTCCAACTATCCCTCCATTAAATTGATCAGCTATATACAAAATCACTTCTCCATCATCATTTGCGAAAATTCTCACAAAACTCTCACCAGATATAGGGTTAAAACCTCCCCAAATGATGCCTTGATCATTTATTCTCACATACTCCTCACCATCAAAACCATACGCAAAAAGAACATCTGAAGGCCTCATAGACCCCATATAGTTAATCAAAACTAAAGGTAGCTGGTCTTCATCGCCAAACAACCAATATTGATTAGCCACCATAGGCATCTCATCAGATATCATATAAACAAAAGGCACATCCACAAAAGCATTGCCATCTCTATCTCTTACATGAACCCCTTGCTCCCCACGTTCACTTACTACAAAACCTGCTGTGCCATCGTCTTGCCAATCCCATGCGGCTCCAAGGTGTATGCTCTCAAATTTAGCTAAAAAACTCTCTAAAGGGTCAACAAGGTCATCTTTTTCTTCATAGCTACGAGTTATCAACTCAAGCTCTCTAAAGCCTTCTACCTCGATATGAGGGATGTGGCTTATAAAATCAGCCTCCCCGCTCATTCGCTCAAAATCTTCTTCGGCAAAATAAACCCCTTCCCCAAAAAGAATATAACCAGGCCTGCCAGCTAAAAACCCCGCCTCCCAGCCGTCAAGTAACAAAAAGTTTCCATGTTCATCTCTTTGATTTAGAGAGTAGAAAAGCCCGCCCGTTACCCCTCCATTTTGCATGGCAGGCACATACAAAATCATCTCGTCGTCATCATTTGCAAATATCCTAATAAAGCCCTCACCAAACATAGCATCAACACCCTGCCAAGTAATACCTATATCACAAATCTTTACAAAATCATCCCCATCAAAATGATATATAAAAAGAAGGTCAAAAGGAGACATAAAGCCTACAAAATCAATGGCAATCAAGGGCATATCAGCCTTATTAAACAACCAATAACGCTGAGCCACAAAAGGCGTGCCAAAGCCATCGTCGTAGATAAACGGCATATTGGATATAGCATTGTCTGCCCTATCTCTCACATAAATGCCCTCACGGTGGTCTCCACTAACCACAAACCCCGCCGAGACATCGTCTTGCCAGTCTGATGTAACCCCTAAAAATATACTTTCAAATTGAGATAAAAACTCGCCCACATGGTCTATTGTCTCCACTTCTTCACTGCCACCACATGCGACAAATACAAACAATGCTGCAACCGCAGCCAAGCCTACAAAAAACTTTTTAATCATCTCAAATCCTCCTATTATTCCTGTCTTACAACTTAAGACGACAGCCGAACCCTTTTTATGACATCTTAAGCCCTATAAATGGGAGTAGCCAGATAGTGCTATAAATGTCATCCTGAACCTTTAGTAAGGCTTGATTCAGGATTCCCTACCTTCCCGAGTCATTCAGACCAAGAAAGAGATTGCGTGTCAAGCCCGCAATAGACTTGTTGCGAAATTAATACTTCCCTCCATCACGCCGTACTCTCCTAGTCGTCATCCTGAGCTTGACTCAGGATCTATGCCTTGGTTGAGCCTTGCTTTTCAGGTGAAACTGGGTTTGTACATGCCCAATAAGGTCTACCCTTCTCCAATTAGATCCTGAGTCAAGCTCAGGATGACGTTCTAGGAGTTAATTTCGCAACAAGTCTAATGACGAATGAGGGATGTCAATGCACTTTATTCACTCCCTTATAAATTATCCTTGTCTTATAACCCCCGCAAAAGCAAGCAGATCCACCTGTTTAGCCCCTGCTTCCAGCAAAACTTTTGCACATTGTTGTGCCGTGCTACCTGTTGTTAAAATATCATCCACCAGCACAATATGCTTGCCACACACGTCCCATCCATCTCTAACAGCCATAGCACCTGCCAATGTTTCAAGCCTCTTGTCTCGACTAAGCCCAAACAACTTTTCAGTCTCCTTTACCCTTTCAAGGCCATCTACGGCAGGCACGCCAAAAAGGGCAGAAAGCTCCATAGCCAAAAGAGTAGATTGATTGTATCCCCTCTCTTTTAGCCGTTTGTGGTGCAAAGGTACGGGTATGATGCAGTCGCCCGCAACAACATCGCCAAAGCTTTTAAAAGCGGCGGCTGACATTTTAGTAGCCAAAGATCTCTCCATACCATATTTAAAACGAAAAACCGAGTGTCGCACATCACCCACATAAGAAAAAGGCACAAAAACCTGCGAGATGCCCTCTATATACGTTATCCAAAGCTCTTTAACCTGATATGCCTCCATGCACTCTCCACAAGCAAAGTCAGCCTTATCCACCAACGCCTTTTGACAAAACAAGCATTTGTTTGGAAAAATGGATTTATGTAGCCTTTGTGCAACCTTGTCGCCAAGGCTCTTTTTAAGAATATAATCCATCATGCAGCTTTACCAAGCGATATTGCAATGTAGAATATCGCACATTTTCTCTAGTGTTGTCTACCATTCGCCGCACCGTGCCCTCTATGCCCACAATAACCACCATTTTTTTAGCACGGGTTATGGCGGTGTATAGCAGGTTGCGGTTAAAGAGTAAGGGCGTGCCGCTATGTATGGGCAGCACCACCACATCATACTCTGACCCTTGAGATTTATGAATGGTGATAGCATAAGAAAGTGCCAACTCTTCAAGAAAGGCAAAATCATAATTTACCACTTTATCGTCATAAAAAGCCACCCTCATTTTGCGGTTGTCGTTGTCGATAAACTCTATAACACCTTCGTCTCCATTAAAAACACCCTCGCCCTCTTCTATCACATTGCCTTCGCCATCAAACATAGCCCAAGGTATGGAGTAGTTGTTTTTTATTTGCATTACCTTATCCCCCTCACGAAAGGTTTGGTAGCCCATAGCCTTTTCTCGCTTTTTTGGGGATTTGGGGTTAAGAGCAGCTTGCAGCACGGTGTTAAGGTTCTCCACCCCGCACAATGTCTTTCTTTGGGGGCATAGCACTTGTATATCTCTGAAAGGGCTAATGCCTAAAAAGTTTGGCAAGCGGGTGCTAACAAGGCTAGATACAAGCTCCACCGCCTTTGCCATGCTATGCTCTCTGATGAAGAAAAAATCTTTATCTTTATCGTCCATCATGGGGTATTCGCCATTATTTATTCTATGAGCATTCATCACAATTGCAGATTCTTGCGCCTGCCTAAAGATTTCATCCAGATATACATATTTTATTTTTTCACTTGAGATAATGTCTTTTAGCACATTGCCAGGCCCAACGGACGGCAGCTGGTTAACATCACCCACAAGCACTAGCCTTGTGCCGTTTCTCACGCTTTTAAGTAGGCGAAACAAAAGCATAATGTCTACCATAGAGGCTTCGTCTACAATAATACAGTCTGCCTCTACTTTCATGTCTTCATCCAGCTCGCCTTTTAGGTTTCTTTCGCTTTCGTTTAAATGTATGCCCAGCAGGCGATGGATGGTTTTTGCAGGCATGCCTGTGGCCTCGCTCATACGCTTGGCGGC
>WQVB01000021.1 GCA_009781815.1 Defluviitaleaceae bacterium | reverse complement strand
GGCTACCTATGGCACAGCCCCCAGGCATAGATATTTTCACCTCACCCATGCGAGCAAGCACTGGCCCTGCAACCAAAAAAGATGCACGCATCTTGCTGCAAAGCTCATAATCCGCCTGAATTTTAGCGATATTTTGCACTTTTATCTTTAGAGTTTCCTCATTGAGGGAGGTTTTGCCCCCCATATCTTCTATTAGCTCTTGCATTATCATCACGTCGGTCAAGGCTGGCACATCGTGTATCATGCACTCTTCATCAGTTAGCAAAGTAGCTGCGATAATGGGTAGCACGCTGTTTTTGCTACCCGAAACCCGCACCCTGCCCCTTAAAGGTCCGCTCTCTCTAATCACAAACTTTTCCATACAAAAATCCCCCTCCATGTCATAATCACTTAATGGGATTATTGCCATATATAAGGGGTATGATACTTTTGAGTAAAGAAAGCTAGCAATATGATACGTAAAACTTTTTATGTTTGAAGTGTTGACATAAGCACGTTATTGTGATATTATCCTATTATAAACGAATGAGAAGATGTTTGCAGACATCCCCTCATTCTAGGTCTATTGCTTAGGCATTGCGACCTAATTATGTGTTACTTAAAACGTCGCTTTCCTTGTTGGTTGGAGTGGCGTTTTTTCTTTGTGTGGGTTATGTAGTATACTATCCCCACTGCATAGAAGATAGTCCTCAATGCATCGCCAAAATCTAACATAAGCATTCCTCCTTTCTCAAGAATCTAAAGCCTCTTTTGGAGAGTCTAAAATCTTGAAGAAAAGTCGCAATGCCCACTCTCCACAATAAACTTGCAATTATTATATCACATCAAAACAAAGAGTGGCAACAAGTTTTGACAATAAAGGCGTCCTAAGTTATATCAAAGCCAATCCAAACATCGTCATCCCGTGCTTGACACCCTCAGTCAAGTCTTACCCTTCTGCCTGCGTCAGCAGGGAGACCAAGGGCTAAGGGCAGGCTTAATCGGGGTTATGCACTATCATGCATAGATCCCGTGTCAAGCACGGGATGACGGTTAGGGAGTGATTTCGCTACAAGTCTAATGACTCTAAAGCAGGCTACACCAAATCAAAATCCGCAGATGCTCGCTCTATACCGTTGATGATTAGGGCGATTGTATGCGTACCTGCATGGTGCTTTCTAGTGCTTAAATCCGCCATAGAGTGCTTCTTGACATAATCCTTCTTATCACCAGCCGCCATCTCAATTTCGGATATCTTAAAAACCTTACGGCTACGCTTGCCGCCAGCTTTTACAAAGTCAATAGCATATTCTAACCTTACCTTAGTGGCATTTTTTGAGGCAATGGTAAATGAAAAGCCTATATCATCACCAATGGCCACACTTGGCATGCTCAAGGCAAAGTTTGCCGCCTCTATGGATGTTTCATCATCATAACCAAAAATGGCCAAAGCATCTTTATTGCCCTTTTTTAGCAATGTACGTAAGCCATGTTTTACAATCCAGTCGGTGTTTTTATCTTTACCATGCCATTTTTTTGCAAGGTCTATCATCAGTTGGGGGTGGGTTTTGGAGATGTCGTTTATATTATTTGCCACACTTTTGCGAACATATAGGGAAGGGTCAGTCTTCAACTCCTCCAAAATAGGCAAAATGGGGGTTGGGTCTTTTTTAAAGCTTGGCAAGGCCATAAACCAAGGCAAAGCAGGCCTACAACCCTCGCTAGCAAGCCGCCTAACATGCTCGTTATCGCTTTTTGACCACTCATACATCTGTGCCATCATACGCTTTTCATCTTTTATGATAAAAGGGCGAACAGCCCCCTCAGCCGTGCCATATTTGGTAAAATGCTCACAAGCGGCGATGGATATAGCCCAATCCTCATCTGCAAGCCCAAATTCCTCAATAAAATCCGTAAAAATTATGCTAAACCCGTTGGTGTAGCCCTCATAATGCTCTATCACATCATAAAGAACGGCAAGAGCATCTTTGTAGCCGCTGGGCAGGTGCTTGCCCATGCAAAGGGTGATGCGACGCCACCTTCCTTTAAGCTCCAGCTGGCCCCATCCATCACTCATAATATCTGCCACAAAGGCATTTGCATCAAAGTGGGCATATGCCTTTTTTATATCCTTCGCAAAGCCCTCAAGAGCCTCTTTTGTGTACCAATCTTTCAAAGCACTCATTATATCAAGCTCCTTCTCTTTAATTTAGCCAAAATCTTCTTGCCACCAGGCAAAAACAGCACATCTTCTTCTCTAAAGCCTTTCACCAGTAGCATGAATAGTATATACAAAGCCATACCTGCAAAAACAGCTATAATGGTTGAAAACAGCATATTGCCCATTAAAAAGTATGTTGAGTGGTAGAATGTGAATGTACCCATAGCCATGCCGACGCTTGCAAACAGAGGCTTTAGCAGCACACCTTTAACATCTGGCTTGGTTTTTGTGTGTTTAAAAAGATACACGCAATTGATAGCCGCCGCCACTAAAAAACACAATGTAGTGCCAAGCACCGCTCCGTATATATTGATTTGAGGGATGGCCACTAGAAAATATGTAGAGGCAATCTTCACCACCGCACCCGCAAGGGCGGCATACACGGGCACCATTGTTTTGCCTAAGCCTTGCACAATGCCTGTGGCTATTTGGGAGATAGCTAAAAAGATGATGGAGGCAAAGCCCCACAAAAACAACGTGCCGCCATCAGGGTGGTTTGGGAATAGCAAAGCTACAATTTGAGGGCCTAGCACAGCCAGCCCCAAAGCTATAGGTATAGTCAAAAACATGCCCACACGCAACCCCGTGTTTATTTTGTCTCGCACCTCTTTGTGCTTGCCAAGGGCATTTGCAGCGGATATAGCTGGTATCAAAGCAATAGCAAGGGATGAAGAGATGGCGGCAGGCAAGTTGGTAATGGGGTGAAACTTACCTGTAACCTGCCCGTAGAGGCTTCTTGCCGTTGACTCATCAAAACCAGCCACCTCTAGGCGGTTAAGCACCATTGCAAGGTCTGCCATGTTTACAACTGTAAAAATAGCCGTGCCCATTATGATGGTGGTAGAGGTTATGAGGATGGTCTTTATCAGATAGCTTGTCCGCTCTACATACGGCTCTAAGCCCTCTCTTTTTCTCTTGTTTATAGCACGTCTCACCTCTACCGCCACATCTTTGCGAGAGAGAAAGTAAATGCCTGCAATAAACATAAAGCCAGCAATCGCACCCACGGTGCTGCCTAGCGTGCCGCCAGCGGCTGCATAGTTTATAGCCACATAGCCCCTATCCATAGCAAAGTTGTAAAGGGTATGAGCAAGCACAACCGAGAAGACCGCATTAAATATCTGGTCTATTAGTTGAGAAGCCGCCGTGGGCGTCGTCATAGACATGCCTTGAAAATACCCACGTATAACCGCCATCATAGCCACCACAAAAATAGTGGGGGCTAAAACTTGTATAGCAAGGGCGGCCTCTGGCACATTTATCAAAGCGGCAAAGGTGTGTGCAAAAGCAAACAAAAACACAGCAAGGGCAGCGCCTATAATAGCAGCCATGGCAAAGGCGACCTTAAACAACCTGTGTGCGGCCTCATAATG
This sequence comes from Defluviitaleaceae bacterium, assembly GCA_009781815.1. Taxonomy (GTDB): domain Bacteria; phylum Bacillota; class Clostridia; order Lachnospirales; family WRAX01; genus WQVB01. Next base: position 7,427 of record WQVB01000021.1, on the reverse strand, counting down.
CCCCTCTGCCCGCCTTTCTGCCACCATTTTAGATATAGCACCAGGCAACCCAGCAGAAGACACAACAAGCAAAAAGGTATAGATGTAAAAGCCCGCACTATATATAGTGTTTCCTTCATCCCCTATCAAATCCGTTAGGGGTAGCCTATATAAAAAGCCCAAAAACCGTGCCAAAAGCCCAGACACAGCTAAAATGCTGGCCTGCTTTATAAAATTGTTTCTATTATCATTTCTTTTTTTCACTCTCAAATCAAAACAACTCCTCAACCATTCATTCTATCACCTTTCGCAAAAAATAGCAAGAAATTTCAAGGAAAATGTTGACCCCCCCCCCGAAAATGTTATAATCATTATATCCAAAAAATCCTAAGGGGGAAGTTTTATGAATTGTCCAAGTTGTAACGCAATAGCAAAAGAAGAGTATACTTTTTGCAATCAATGTGGTTTTAGGTTGATAAAGGTCATTGACCCTATACCGACCATACCGCTCACCCAGCCAACCACAAGAAAGAGTTTCAAAATAGGTATTGCCGTAGCTATAGCTGGCATCGTGCTAGCTTTTATAGCCTCTCTTGTAGAGTATTTTTCTCAAGATACATCTTGGTGGCATATTCCTTTTGGCTCTATTGTTAGAGGCAATTTGTTCCTAGTCATACCTATATTAATATTAGCTTTATCTATAGCTATTTTTTCAAGGAAAAAGCCTTAGCCAAGCCAACAACAGGGGCGATTGTAGGGGCTATTTTACTTTCTTTAATCACAATTTTCTTAGCCTCTCCTAGCCTTTGGTTGTTCGCATCATTTCCTACATTCCCTTCAATCATGCCATTCGTTTCCATCTTATCTTTTATAGCATCCATAGTCATTTTTTTCTTAAAAGCTAGCGAAGGTGCCTTGCTTGCAGTTTTTAGCTGCTTAGTGCTTTTAATAGGCATTGTAGTTGGAGTGTCTGGCGTATTGCTAAGTATGGAGCGTGTTCCGTTCGTCTCCAATCCCTCTCCTCAAATAATTTTTATCGGGTTGTTGTTTATAGTGTCAGCAATAACATCTATGGCTTTAAAAGCAAAGCCAGGTCTATCTGTTTTAGGTATATCTTTTATAGCTATTTTAGGCATCGCATCTATGATGGCTGGCTCTTTTATGAATAGGGATTGGTATGTGATTTTAAGCCTTGGCCCGAATTTTGGTGATATATTTAACTACATAGGCATGGCACTTATAATAATCTCTATCGTTATTTTCGTTTTGAGCTTCCTAAAGCACACAAAGAGGATTTAAGAAAAGATATCCAAAACCATCTCCTTTCTCGCAAATCGTGCAGCAGCCCGCAATATTCCTGCCCCTCGTTCCCACCCTAAGTGTAATGTAGGGTAATAGTGCAATGCCAGCCCCACCCCACTCAGGGCAGGAATATTGCTATTCGAGAGGAGATATCTCTTCTCTAAATTCAATTGGAATACTGATAAGATTTTTCGCCCTCGCAGCGGGGCGGGTGGGAAGAATCGCTTAATATACGAAGGGATGTGGGGGAGCGGAGAGGCTGGTCGCAAAAAGAAGTTCACTTTTTGCTGCTCGCCCATGCAGCTGGGGGCAAAAAATCGGGGGTGGTGTAACTACTCCTTGCCATGCCCGCCCTTTTATTGTATACTTATCTTGAGGTGATACAATGGAATTTAAAGATATACTAAACCAAAACTTACTCGAAAAACTATCCCAAAAAAACATAAAAAAGCCTATGGAGATACAATCCAAGGCCATTTCTCGCATTTTGGATGGGGAGGATGTCATCGTCCACTCCCCCACAGGCAGCGGCAAAACCCTAACATACCTGTTGCCCATCTTTCAAAAGCTGGATGTAGAATCCAAAAAGGCACAAGCCGTCATCATCGCCCCCACCTACGAGCTTGCCTCACAAATAGCCCGTGTGGCAAAGTTTTTTAGCACCCGACCAGAAGATATAGCATTACTAATCGGCGGGGTAGACAAAAAACGCCAAGAGGCAGCCTTAAAAACCAAGCCCCTTATCGTCATAGGCACATTGGGGCGGGTCAAAGAAATGATAACCGCAAAAAAGCTATCCATGCACTATGTAAAAACTTTGGTTTTTGACGAGGCTGATAGACTGTTTTCTTCTCAAAACATGGAGGGCATCCACGCCCTTGTCAAATCCACCCTGCGTGATAGGCAAATCCTGCTGGTCTCTGCCACCATGCCCAAAGGCACAAAAGACATAGCACAAGGTATGATGAAAGAGCCTGCCTTAATATCCGCAGGCGACGCCATGCCAAGCACCATAACCCATCTTTACGCTATCGCCGAGCTTCGCAAAAAAACCGACAAGCTCAAAACCCTAATAAACTCCCGAGCCATCCCTAAAGCCTTAGTTTTCGTTAACATGCCTTATGATGTTGAAAGAACCGAAAAAAGGCTTAATTTCCATAACATCCCCACCCGATCCCTCCACAAAGAGACGGATAAGATGGATAGAAAAGTAGCTATAGAAAGCCTAAATAATGGCAAAATAAAAGCCCTAGTGGCCACCGACGCAGGCTCTAGAGGGCTTGATATTGAGGGGCTTACCCATGTTATAAACCTCGACATCCCAAGCAGACATAAGGATTATATCCACAGGGCAGGCCGCTGCGGCAGGGCAGGCAACCCAGGCACCGTCATCTCCATCGTAACCCCTCGTGAAGCAGATGAGTTACAAAAAATAGCTAAAAAACTAGGTATCACCATATCCCCAATATAAAGGAGCATTTTTATGTATAGCCCTCAAACCAACACAATCACCACCGAAAGGCTTATTTTACGACCTTTTCAACTTTCAGACGCCCCGCAAGTTAGCCATTTTTGCAACAACTATAACATCTACAAAAGCACCCTATCCCTCCCCCACCCCTACCCAGAAGAGGCTGCCACAGCATGGATTAAAACCCACGCCGATAACTTTAAAAACAACAAATCCTACGAATTTGCCATTACCGATAAGGCTACAGGCCAGCTTTATGGGGCGATTGGTCTTTCTAACCACCAACACAACAAAAACGGTGAGCTGGGGTATTGGATTGGAGAGGAGCATTGGGGCTTTGGCTATGCCACCGAGGCAGTAAAAGCCCTCATAGATTTTGCCTTCACTCAAAAGGGCTATCACAAGGTATGGGGCAGGTTTTTCACCTCCAACCCCGCCTCTGGCAAGGTGATGGAGAAGGTTGGCATGGTTAAAGAAGGCCTGCTTGCCCAACACGTCTTAAAAGATGGTAAATTTGAAGATCTAGCCCTTTATGGCATCATCAATAAGGGCTAATTTTCCATCAACAATTCGATAAATCTCGCCAAAAAATGTCATCTCATCGCCCTTTACACGTATAGCACTTTCATAGCAGGCAACATATACATCAACCTCTTTAGACAGCGGCATTAGGTCGTTTTCAACCAAATCATCATTTGGAGCTTCAAAATGTGGCTCCAACATAAAGCCATGAAAGCCCAAACCAGCAAAAACTTGCGTCTCCCCCGCCGTATATCGCCTGCTATGCGGGTTGATAAACCTTGAGCGTATCCACTTGCCGCTCATGTTCATCGCCCCTGCACTCACACCCATAACAACATTAACTCCACTTTCTTTCACAGCTTTTCCTATTTCATACTCCGCCAAAAAATCCCTTTGTGCCACCGCAAACCCACCAAGAAAAAAGACGGCAGAAGCCTTGCAAATCAAACTCAACCCATCCTCTTTCGAGATGCGATAATCAAGTAAATGATACTCTTCAAACCCAATTCCAATAGACCCCAGCCAACCCTTTGCAATCTTGCTTTGTTCGTCATTAAAAGCCGCTTCTTTAGGCTCAGCTCCGATAAACACTATGGATTTTCTATCCACAACATCGCCACACAAAGCTCGAGCTATCTCTTTTGAAATCTCTTCGTTAAACCAATCAAAATAATAATAAACTTTCATCCCTTTAATCCCCTCTAAAACTTAGTATAATTCGACTATCCTCTTTAAAATATCGATATTGTCTACTGCGTTCTCAAATTTCTCCAAGCTATGCCCAGCACCTTCAATCACATGCAACTCTATTCCCTTTTGATGACAGTGTGCTTTTAAAGTGTTAGTATCAAAAACTTTATCTTCTTCACCAACTATAATTGCAATTATATCATCTTTGTTGTTAATAAACTGCAAAGTTTCGTCAATAGGTGTTAAATATATATGCTTGATATTTTCATCAAGTTCCTCCGAGATATAGCCCGCAACAACCGTGCCAACACTTTTAGAGGCAAACACAATCTCCTCATATTTAGAAAAATCAACATCCTTTACTTGCTTTGAGGCTTCTGCTTTTGCAATCTCTAAAACCTCGCTACGGGATTTTTCTTTGTCTAAAGCACCATAATGGATAGGCAAAACTTTATATCCCTTCATCGCATATTTAAAGCCTGCATAATATAGTAGCGGCATATCAGTGCTATACCCTTTGCCAGGGAACAATATAATTATTTTTTTATCTTTTTGCTTCATTGATATAACCTCCTATCAAATGTTGTCATCCCATGCTTACGTCGCCAACCGACACGGGATCTATTGGTACTGGATAGTCTTCATAGGACATAAAGCTCATAATGGACTTGTAGCGAAATTAATTGTAAATATTTCCATACTGCTTTCCTATTCGTCATCCTGAGCTTGACTCAGGATCTAATTGGAGAAGGGCGACCTTGATTAGGTTGTCCACTAGCTTGCATAGATCCTGAGTCAAGCTCAGGATGACGACTTAGGAGAGTGCAATATGGTGGAGAGAGACTAATTTCGATGCAAGTCCAATGATGAGTAAGGGTGTTATATATCCACCAACTGCAACAATTCATTAATACTATTTACCCCAAAAACCTTCACCCCATCAGGTCGCTTCAAGCCTTTTAGGTTGGCTTGAGGGATGATGATTTCACTAAAACCAAGCTTTGCACCCTCGTCAATGCGGCGTTGTGTGTGGGTTACGGCTCGCACCTCACCCGTCAGCCCCACCTCACCAAAAATAAGAATTTGAGGGGGGATGGCTTTGTTTTTAAAGCTAGCGGCCGTGGCAGCTATTACCGCAAGGTCGGCTGCGGGCTCGGCAAGCTTCATGCCGCCTGGTATGTTGATATAGCTATCCGCCATGGACATGGGCAGGCCGCAGCGTTTTTCAAGCATGGCTAGCAGCATGTTGACACGGTTATAATCCATGCCGTTAACCACACGGCGGGGGTTTGGGGCTTTTGTAGGTGCAACAAGGGCTTGCACCTCAACCAAAATGGGGCGGCTGCCCTCCATAGAGCAGGTGATGACGCTGCCTGGAGCGTTTATAGGTCTGCCCGTTAGCATATATTCTGACGGGTTTTTAATGGCGGAGAGGCCAGCTTCGGTCATCTCAAAAATGCCAATCTCACCAGTTGAGCCAAAGCGGTTTTTAACCGCACGCACAATGCGAAAGCCGCTCCCCCTGCCCTCGCCTTCAAAATATAAAACACAATCCACCATATGCTCTAAAATTTTTGGGCCCGCTATATTGCCGTCTTTGGTTACATGGCCGACAATAATAGTCGCCATGTTGCGAGATTTTGCAAGGGACATTAAAAAAGACGTACACTCTCGCACCTGTGTAACGCTGCCAGGGGCGGAGGCCACATCGGGGTGAGACATGGTTTGGATAGAGTCAATAATAAGAAGTTGCGGGTTATGATTATAAATCTCCGCCTCTATGGCTGAGATGTTGTTTTCTGAAAGAATAAGTAGATTTTCGCCAAAATCCCCAAGGCGACCAGCCCGCAACACGATTTGGCCTGGGCTTTCCTCCCCAGAGGCATAAAGGATATTAAAATCTTTATCTTTGCAAATTTGCAAAAGCACGGTAGACTTTCCAATGCCAGGCTCGCCGCCAATAAGCACAAGAGAGCCAGGCACAATGCCGCCGCAAAGCACACGGTCAAGCTCGTCTACCCCCGTGGCAAACCTTGCATCTTGCAAAGATGTTATTTTAGAGATAGGTGCAGCCCGCCCTACTTCCACTTTTTTAGGGGCGGCAGCCCCCGTCTTTTTTTGCACCACACTAACACTTTCTTCAAAAGTATTAAAACTATCGCAAGAAGGGCATCGGCCAAGCCAACGCCCCACTTCATGTTCACATTCACTGCATCTATAAATCGTCTTTTGTTTAGCCATTTTATATATTCCCTTCTTCAGCACGACGAAGACTACCGCTCTAGCCACAAAGCAGGGCGAACGCCAAGAATTTTAGTGGCGTATACACCATTAACATCTACTATGCCGCTTTCTTCAGGAGCAACAAAAGACCCAGCAAAAACATATGCCCTATCAACATGACCCCATGTTGCACGAGGGGTGTTATCTGCTATCATATCATCATTGATTGCCCCAGGCGAACGCAACCACCAAGCGAAAGAAGCACTAGGTGGTGAATATCTCCATTCCTTGGTTAATTCTACATCTGGAAGAGTATATGCAACTCGTTCAACACCATATTCATCAGCAAACCCCCAAGAGTGTTCGTATCGACGATTAGCCAGCTCTCCACTATCGCCAAAATATCGCACCAACTCCTCAAGGCTTAACAAAAATATTTTATCAGTTGTGTCATTGCCGCCCTCCGTGCTAAACCAAGGATTGTTCTTGTTGTTTAGTGTTGTTTGTAGTATTCGCTCCATCTCATCAGGCGTGAAGCGATTGATAAATTCGTTGTTTAAATAATAACGAATATCGCTATGCTCCCAAGTGGTAGTTTCTAACGTGTCATGAAACGCCCTAAGCTCCAAAATATATTGACTAATAACAAGGGTTCTATCGCTTTGTATGTTGAGCACTCGCCAATCAATTCCGCCAAAGTTTATAATGTCGCCAATATCAAGTAAATCAATCTCAGGTGTGCTTTGAACATTCGGTGTAGCGTTATCCCTGCCACAAGCTGCTAAAATAAGCATTGCAAGCCCCGCCAATATGGTATATAATAACTTTTTCATTAAATTTCCTCTCCTTCAAAAACATTAAAACTATCACAAGAAGGGCATCAGCCAAGCCAACGTCCCACTTCATGTTCACATTCACTACATCTATAAATCGTCTTTTGTTTGGCCATTTTAAGCCCTCTCCTGCCATCATCAGATATGCCATTATGTATGTGGGGATGATGCTTATCACTAAATGTCGGCATTTGTGAAGCCAGATTCCATATCCCCATCAACACTAATTTGGTGTCCCCAAAAAAGATCACCATCATCATAAAGCAGCGAATAAGCATTACATTCTGATATATGGATACTCAATAAGCTAATGCTTTCAATAAAATCGTCTATTTTCAAAGGCGTATATTTCTCCTTTGGCAAATTTTGATTCATCCATGTATTAAATTCATCTTCTGTCATATCTG
>WQVB01000020.1 GCA_009781815.1 Defluviitaleaceae bacterium | reverse complement strand
GCGTCTCTTTGCTAATCAATCAAGAAACTTAAAAGAGTATTAGCTATAATCCCATACTCTTGACCTATCTTCTGACGCTCAATCAAGGAATGGTGCTATATGTTTTTAATCTTACAACACTCTATTCTAAATTCGCCATCACTTAAGGTTACCATTAAACCTGTATCGAAATACCCTTCACCCCTTCACGTCATTCTGAGTCAAGCACGGGATGACATGAAGGGAGAGGGTTTCGCTATATGCCTATTGCGGATAAAGCTCGCAGCACGCTATTCTAATTGCTAAAGAGTAGAAAGTTTATCTTAGTAAGCGATGTGGAACGCATAAAGGAGCCTGCCCTGAACTTGATTCAGGGTTCCCTACAGTGGTAAAATCCCAAATTAGAATGACGTGATCTTGCAACAGGCATAATGGCAAGTTGATGCAATTGCCCGCTTTGTTTGCCAATCAAACCTACAAGCTTAAATAGCAAAGTTTTTTGTCCTCTCACGGGGTGGGGTTGGCATTGCACTATTTCATGGCATAACACTAAGGGTGGGAGTGAGAGGACAAAAAACACACTCATCTTCCCAATCAAGCCTCTTCAAGCAGCTTCAACACATGATTAGGCAAGGCAAAAGCCCCTACGTGCAGGCGGGTGTTATAACACTTAGTGTCAATATCAAACTGCTTCCATTTATCTTCTTTTAAATCCCTAACGGGGTGGCTGTTTTTAGCACCAAAGCCTAAAAGCCAATTGCCCCCAGGGTAGGTTGGAATATCTGCCTGATAGGCACGAGCTATAGGGAAGGTAGATTTTATCTTGCTAAAAGCCCGCTGCATAGACAATATATCGTTTTGATAAAAAGAGCCGCCCAGCTGGTTAACCATAATGCCATTATCAGTTAGGGCGTTAGACACATTACCATAAAACTCCTTGGTAAAAAGCCCTTCGCCTGGGCCAAAGGGGTCGGTAGAGTCCACTATCACAAGGTCATATTTGTTGCTAAATTTGCGTACAAAACGCAAACCATCTTGATAATGGATAGTCAAGCGAGGGTCGCCTAAAGCACAAGCTGTAGAGGGCAAAAACTCCCTTGAAACATCCACAACCATCTTGTCAATCTCAACCATATCTATATGCTTGATGGTTGAGTATTTTACAAGCTCACGAACTATGCCCCCATCCCCAGCGCCGATAACAAGCACATTCTCAATTAATGGGTTAACCGCAAAAGGCACATGCACCAACATCCCGTGATAGACAAACTCGTCCTTCTCGGTCATCATGGTAAAGCCATCTATTGCTAGCAACCTGCCAAATTCACAAGTCTCAAAAACATCAATTTGCTGATATTCGCTTTTGCCGCTGTATAGCTGTTTTGACACTTTAATGTCTAGCTTTACATCTGGCGTATGCACTTCAGAAAACCATAACTCCATTTTATCACCTCGTTAAAGTTTGATACATTTCCATTAAATATACTACGATTTGTGTGCTTCGATATAGTCCATAACAAAGCCTTGCTCATCTTGTGCTCGTTTCGCCTCATGCTCATAAATTAAATCTGTAGCAATCTGTGATGCCTCCGAAACTATAGAAACAACCGCTTTTGACACCTCTTTGTCTGCTTCTATCATCTTTGATTTATCAAATGCAATCTTTGATGCTTCTTCAATCACCTTATATGGAAGCTTAGCAATTTCTTTATGCCCTGCCTTGTGCATCTTGTGAATAAAAAGTCCGAGAAAGACGGCACCAGTAGCAAATCCAGCTGCACCTAGTAATCCTTTTATAACTTTCATAAAATTATCTCCTTTTTAAATTAGTGTTAGTTTTTGATACATCTCCATAAGGGATGCGACGATTTGTGCTTCGGTGTAGTTGGCAGGGAAGCCATATAGCTCCATTATGGCGGCGTCTAGGTTGCGGTGGGCTTTCCATAGCTCTTGATGCCAGCCTTGGTTTTCGGTTTTATACATATCTGCCAAGGTGCTGCCTGAATATTTTGCACGTGAATCAAGCACCTTTTGTGCTAGTTTTTCAATTTCTGCTTTTTGCTTATCATCCGCTTCCGACCATGGAAAATTATTGTACACAACCCCGCCCGAATATTGATAACTAGTCCCCAAATATCCAGTTACAGCCCTCATCCAAGTCATATGTACATTGCTTGTAAGTATCCCAAAATGATACAAAGTGGCTTGTGGTACAACAAGTAGTTTGTTGCTTGCAATAATGTCTTTGCTAAGCCATCCAATAGGTAAATACTTTCTATTGCCCGACGAAACCTCGGGAATTGCTAAATAATCATTTTCTGGTTGAGAAGTAAAGAAAAATAAGTGAGGAGTTTCCGCTTTTCCTCTTGTTGGTTTAGCTGAACTTGCAAGGCGAAATTGACGAACACTTTCTATTCGTTCTAAAACCATTGGAGATTTTTTCAAGTCAGAAAATTGAGCATCCTTCAACCATAAACAAAATCTTTCTTTCCCATTCAGAAACTCTACAGCACCCAAATATATTTTTACGAAATTTTCAGATATAGGCTCTTTTTCAAGCAGATCCACCTTTTCATCTAGTGTTAATATTAAATTGCCTCCATCGGTCGGCTTGTTACCTAGAGACATTGCAGGCACATCACAAAGGGGCTTGCTTCTGCTAGTTATAGATACATTTGGAGCATCAACTAAATATCCATTTATATTTTTAGCTTGTATCTTTTCTTCACCATCATAAATAACCTTATTATCATGCTCTACTTTGCTAAAGCCGATAATCACACAATATACGTTAGCTTTGCCTGCGGCATCATTGCCCCATTCAAAAGTGCGATATGCAAAATCAATGCTTATGCCATATTCACCAAACATCTTACCCCAAAGGGGTGCAACTTGCTCACCTTGTGTTATAGAGCTAGTAGATACAAGCCCCACCCTTATGCTTGTATCTTGGATATACGCTGCAGACTTATGAAACCAAGCTCCCACATAATCAACACTATTGGACAATTTAATCTTGCCAAAAATCTCAACAGCATCTGCTTTTTGCTCTTTCGTCATCATTGAAGCACCAACAAAGGGAGGGTTGCCAAGTATATAATCAAGCTCATCTTTAGCCATAACATCTTCCCAATCTATCCGCAGGGCATTAGCATGAACTATTGTTGCAGATTGGGTAAGAGGCAGACGGTCGTGATATTCGCCAAAGGTATCGCTAAAGAGGAGGTTCATTTGGTGATCTACAAGCCACATACCCACCTGGGCTATTTGGCAAGGGAAGTTTTCGTATTCAATGCCATAAAATTGTTCTATATTCACTTTCAATAGCTCTGAAATATCTAGCCTACGTTGGCGGTTGTCGTCTACTTTCATTTTAAGCGCCTCAAGCTCTAACAAACGCAACTCTCTATAGGTGATGATGAGGAAGTTGCCGCAGCCGCAGGCGGGGTCTAAAAACTTTAGGCTGGCTATTTTGTTGTGGAAGGCGTCTAGGTGTTTTTCGCTTGTTTTTACACGTTCAAACTCTATTTTTAGGTCATCTAAAAATAGAGGGTTTATGAGCTTTAGTATGTTTTCTTCGCTGGTGTAGTGTGCCCCCATCTCTCGGCGTTGCTTCTCATCCATCACCCCTTGAAACATAGCCCCAAAGATAGCGGGGGAGATGCTTGACCAATCAAAATTAATACACTCTAAAAGCACCTTGCGCACTTTAGCATCAAAAGCGATGGGTGGCAGGTGGCCTTGAAACAATGCACCGTTTATATATTTGAATTTGGCGTGTAAATCTGCCTGATGGGGGCGTTTTGCCCTTGCATCATTTGGGGTGTTTAAAATATCAAAGAGGGTGAAAATGCGTGCACAAAGGTCGCTGCCATCTTCTTTAGATTCTTCTATGTAATTGTAAAAGCTATCTTTTACAAAAATACTTGTATCGTCTGCAAACATACAAAACAAAAGGCGGGTTAGGTATACCTCCATGTCATGCCCCTCATAGCCAAAATCTTTAAGGGCATTGTGTAGCTTCGCCATTTTTTTCGCTGCCTCTCCACTAAGCTCTACTTGGGCATCTCGTATATGCTCGGTTTTATATCCAGCTATGTCAGCAAAACGCTTGATATGGTCTCTCAATCTCGATGTTTTAAAATTGAATTTTTGCCCCGTGGCAAAATTGGTGATGTGTATGTTTTCAAAATCACAAAGCATCCAAAGGTCTGGAAATTCTTCATCAGTTAGATGGGGCATATATTTTTCACGAGTTTGAGAAAAAGCTTTTTTAAGGCCTTTGTCTTTATCTTGGCCTTTCATCTCTATGGCTATTCTCTTTTTCCAAAGATAGTCGATATAGTTGCCTTTTATAACATACTCAAACTCCCCCTCACCGCTTTGCAGGGGGTCTTCAATTCCAAACACAGCCAAAAACTCTCTAATAAATTGTTGGGCTTGTTGGCGTTCTCTGCCTTTTATGCTTTGCCATTTTTTTGAGAATAATGTGGCTTTTTGTTGTATTTCGTTCCATGTTAGCTTCATTTGGCAGGCTCCTTTAAAACCATAATCTTTTCCACATCAGGGTCTTGGGTGCCGCTTAGGTTGCAGCCTCTTTCTTTGGCATAAAAGATATAGTTGAGGGCCTCTTTTGTTATAAGCTCCCCGGGGGCCAGCACAGGCACACCAGGGGGGTAGCACATGACGGACTCGCCAGCCACCTTGCCTTCGCTATCTTTTATATCCACAAGCACCTTATCCCCCCAAAAAGCCTCTTGAGGGCTAACAGCCACGGTGGGGTGGATGTATTCATAACTAAGCATGCCTGTAGGGCTTTTGCGATTGCGGCGGAGTGCGTCTGCAAGGGCTGCACATAAACGCTCAATATCTTTTATATTATCCCCAACGGACACATAAGCCAAAATGTTGCCAATGTCTCCAAACTCTATTTGAATGTCATATTCATCCCTTAAAATATCATACACCTCTATACCTGCAAGGCCAGCGGGCAGGGTGTTGATAGACAGCTTTGTGGTGTCAAAATCAAAAATAGAGTCTCCGTTTATAAGCTCTTTGCCAAAGGCATAAAGGCCATCTATGGTGCTGTTTACCTCTTCTCTAGCGTAGCTTGCAAGGTCTATAACCCGCTTAAACACATCTTTACCGTTTAAGGCTAAATGGCGGCGAGATATATCAAGGCTTGATAGCAACAAATATGACGCAGAGGTGGTTTGGGTAAGGTTGATTATTTGGCGGATGTATGCTGGGTCAACCCTTTTGCCCACAAGCAATATAGAGCTTTGGGTTAAAGACCCGCCAGATTTATGCATGCTAACCGAAGCCATATCAGCCCCCGCTGCCATAGCAGACATTGGCAAATCATCCCCAAAATAAAAATGTGTGCCATGTGCCTCATCCACCAACACAAGCATGCCATGTTGGTGAGCAAGGTCTATAACGGCTTTAAGGTTAGAGCATATGCCATAGTATGTTGGGTTGTTTAGGAGGATCGCAACCGCATCAGGGTTAGCCTCTATGGCTGCTTTTATATCCTCCATCTTCATGCCGAGGGATATGCCAAGGTCGCCATGCACTTGAGGGTCTATATAGCAAGGTATGCCGCCACAGAGGATAAGGGCGGTTATAACACTTTTATGCACATTGCGAGGCAAAAGTATCTTGTCGCCCTTTTTACAAGACGATAAAATCATAGCCTGCACCGAAGAGGTAGTGCCGCCCACCATAAAAAAGGCATGGCTTGCACCAAAAGCCTCCGCCGCCAGCTCCTCCGCATCTTTTATAACGGATATGGGGTTGCCCAAAAAGTCTAAAGGCTTCATAGAGTTTACATCAACCGACAATGTCTTTTGCCCTAAAAAGTCCACCAAATCGGGGTTTCCTTTGCCCTTTTTATGCCCTGGAACGTCAAAAGGCACCACACGTTTTCTATTTAAATCCCTCAAAGCATCTGCAATGGGGGTGTTGTTTTGGTTTAATTTTTTCAACTATGCATCTTCCTAATCTATATATTGGCCCTAAACCGCTTTAAGCCTAACAATAATAATACATCAGAGGGGCTGTTTTGTCAATATGCCTAGCTTGAAGGAGTGGGCAACCAAATACCCAAGTCATCATCAGCCTTGCACAAAACCACCCCACGCCGTCATCCCGCACTCGATGCGGGATCTCACTAGCATAACGTACAACCTAGTAAGTAATCGGCATAGGGAGATCCCCAATCAAGTTGGGGATGACGGTGTTGGATTGGTTTTGTGCGAGGCAATTTGACATCTTCAACATAACCATCCTTCGTCATTGCGGACTTGATCCGCAATCTCACTATACTAATTACTAAAAAGCAACAATTACAAACCTAGAGATTGCGGATCAAGTCCGCAATGACGAAGATAGAGTGTTCTAAATTAGAGACATACAAATTTTAATCTTGACTAAATTAGTTAATTAAATTATAATAACTATGAGTGTTAATAATACAAAAAACGACAATACTAAGGAGGAATTTGTGTGGAATTTGTATCGGATGTAATACCAATAATAACGAGCATTGCTGGTGTAACCATAGCTGCTGTCTCAATAGTTTTTACAAAACGATCTTCTAAGCAGCAGCAGGAATATAATGAAAAAATCTTAGCACAGCAAGAAGATCACAACATGAAAAGCGTAAAACCATTACTCAATATTAAAGAGGTTTCTTTTTTGAGTGAAATATCTATACGAATAGAAAACGTAGGGATTGGCCCGATGATAGTGAAGAGGTTGGAAATCGTCGATGAAAACAAGAGAAAAGAGGAAAATATACGCAACCTCATAAGATTCTCCATGTCAGGCACGGCTGGAGGTTCGATATCATCACTTACTTGGACAGGAGTGTTTGAAAATAGAGCTATTGAAGTGGGAGAATCTATAAATTTAATAACTTTAAAAAGAAGAGATGAAGGATGTAAGGATGCTTTTAAAGTGGCTCGTAGAGAACTGATTGAAGATATAGGATACTTGGAGATAGGAGTAGAGTATGAGGATATATACGGGAATAAATTCTATCATGAACCAAGACGTTCAAAAGCATTCGAGGCAGCAAAAAATAAGATTATAAGTAATGCTTTAGAGGAAAAATAATATAAAAACGCGACCCACGGAGTGTCGCGTTTTAAGTTAAAGACAAATTCTTGGAAACGTCATCCCGTGCTTGACACAGGATCTATGTGGGGTAGTGGACACCCAACTAAGCCTCACCTTCTCCAATTAGATCCCGTGTCAAGCACGGGATGACGGTAGGGGGTATGACGAATAGCGGGTGCTTGTGATGGCGAAAAGGATGGCTATTGCGAAAACACATTATGCCCACTTAAACCTGTATCCTTATCTTCTTGTCATCCTGAACTTGATTCAGGATCCCCTTCCTTCCTGAATTATTCCGACTAGGAAGGGGATTGCGGGTCAAGCCCGCAATGACGATGCAAGTAGCTTACTGCGAAAACACATTATGCCCGCTGAAAATCTCTATCATTTCTTTACGTATGTTATCAATAATAGCTAGGCGTTTTTTTGGTGGCAACTCATAAACATCAGCGTTAAAGAGATATTCTTGCAAATCCACCTCTTTAAGCATCATTTTGGTGTGGAAGAGGTTGTGGCCATACACATTCATGTCTATGGCGTCATAAATCTCTAAAGTTTTGGGGTTGATGTAGTTTTGTATGCTGTCTAGCTTTTCATCTATAAATATTTTGTTGCCTTCAAGGTCTCTTGTAAAGCCACGTATGCGGTAGTCCATAGTGATAATGTCGCTATCAAAGCTGGCGATAAGGTAATCCAGCGTAGATAGGGGGGTGATGGTGCCGCAGGTAGACACATCAATATCCACCCTAAAGGTGGAGATGTTATTGTCTGGGTGAAACTCTGGGTAGGTATGCACCGTGATGTGGCTTTTGTCTAAATGAGCCACGATGGCGTCTGGCTTTTGGGTTACGCCTCTAATCTCTTCTTCGGCTATCAAAATGGTTACAGAAGCACCCCTCGGCTCATAATCCTGCTTGGAGATAGATAACACGTGGGCGCCTATCATCTCGGTTACTTTTAGCAAGATTTTTGTAAGGCGTTCAGAGTTGTACTCCTCATCAATATATGCGATATATTCTTCTTTTTCACGCTCTGTGCCTGCATAGCAGATGTCGTAAATGTTAAAGCTTAGGGATTTTGTAAGGTTGTTAAAGCCGTGGAGTTTTAATTTGTTAGACAATGTCATCACCTCGAGATAATAGTAGAATAATGATACAGCATGATGCTTATTTTGTCAAGTCTTTACCACTTTGAGGAGTGGATGATTGCACACCTAGCGTCATCCCGTGCTTGACACGGGATCTATGTATGATAGTGCATACCCAACTAAGCCTGCCCTACTCCGAGTAGATCCTGAGTCAAGTCTTACCCTTCTGCCTGCGGCAGCAGGAAGACCAAGGGCTCAGGATGACGGTAGGGGGTAAGATGAATATTCAATCACAACACACGTGATTTTTTGATGATTATCAAATTGCGGGCAAGGTTTGTTTGAGGCAGGGTGAGGCTTTGCACACTTATCTCTGCCCCACCGTGTCTTCTCAATGCTCTTTTACCCTCTTCAAGCTCTTCTTCATAATTTGGGCCTTTCATAGCTATAAATTGACCGTCTTCTTTTACAAAGGGTAAGCACCATTTTGCTAGGTTTTCAAAAGAGCCAACAGCCCTTGAAACGGCACAATCAAAAGCTTGAGAAAAGCCTTTTTGAGAGCTTATCTCTTCAGCCCTGCCGTGTATGCAGGTGATGTTTTCGAGGTTTAAAAGCTCAGCCGCCTCCTCTAAAAACTTTACCTTTTTGCCACGGGCATCTAGCAAGGTTATATCTAAACAGGGCTTAACAATTTTCAACACAATACCAGGAAAGCCAGGCCCAGTGCCTATATCAATCACCTTGCCATCTACATAAGGCAGCACGGTTAAAGAATCCAAAAAGTGCTTGATGACGATATCTTCATCTTCTTTAATGGCCGTTAGGTTAACCTTTTCGTTATATTCCTTAAGAAAATCTTTAAAAACCCAAAGCTGGTCGAGATTTTTTTGTGTTAGCTCTATGCCCAGCTCTAAAGCACTTTCTTTTAACTTTTGCTTTAAATTCACGTCTACTCCCCCTTATATTTTGACTTCTCAAGGTATATCAATAGACTTGAAATATCCGCAGGGCTGATGCCCGTTATGCGGCTGGCTTGCCCTATGCTTTGGGGCTTTATTTGCGTAAGCTTTTGCACCGCCTCTATACGCAGGTTGCCTACCTCATCATAATTTATATCATCTGGAAGAGGGCGTTTCTCCAGCTTTTTAAATTGCTCCACGTGGAGCACCTGTTTTTTTATATAGCCCTCATATTTTATAGCGATATTTACTTGCTCTATCACATCTTTAGGCAAGTTTGGGCGGTTTGTGTCAATGCTTTCCAACACCTCATAGCTAAGCTCGGGTCTCTTCACCAGCTCCGCCATCTTAAACCCGTTGGTGATTAGGGTAGAGCTATGCTCAGCCAAAAGGGCGTTAACCTCTTTGCTAGGGGCAACCACCAGCTTTTCAATACGCTTTACCTCGGCATCAATAGCAGCCTTTTTCTCTAAAAACTTATCATATCGAGCTTGGTCTATTAAATAGCCGTAGCTTTTCGGCGTTAGCCTTAGGTCTGCATTGTCTTGCCGCAAAAGCAAGCGATACTCGGCACGAGACGTCATCATGCGGTAGGGTTCTTTTGTGCCTTTTGTAACCAAATCATCAATCAAAACACCGATATAGCCTTCGCTGCGGTCGATAGTTAGCGGCTCTTTGCCAAGCGCCTTTGCGGCGGCGTTTATGCCTGCTATAAGCCCTTGGGCGGCGGCCTCTTCATAGCCGCTTGTGCCGTTAAACTGCCCTGCGGAGAAAAACCCGCTAAACCGCTTGAACTCTAGCGTAGGGTGAAGTTGGGTGGTGTTGATACAGTCATACTCTATAGCATAGCCAAAACGCATAATGTGGCAGTTTTCAAGGCCAGCAACGGTGCGATACATTGCCAGCTGTACATCCTCAGGCAGCGAGGTAGACATGCCTGATATATATAGCTCTTGGCTATCTTCCCCCTCAGGCTCTACAAACACCTGGTGGCTTGTCTTCTCGGCAAAACGCACCACTTTATCTTCAATAGATGGGCAATATCTAGTGCCTGTGCCTTCAATCTCCCCAGAATACATGGGGGAGCGATGGATGTTAGCACGTATAATATCATGCGTAGCTTCGTTGGTGTGGGTTAGATAGCACGATATTTGAGGGCGGGTGATGCTTTCAGCGTCGCTTTCAAAAGAAAAAGGCACAATATGCTCATCTCCCTTTTGCTCCACCATTTTGCTAAAATCCACACTGGCGGCATGCACACGGGCTGGGGTGCCTGTTTTAAAGCGATACATCTCTATCCCCCTAGCCTTTAGGTTATCAGCAAGCTTGATGCTAGATGCTAAGCCAGCTGGACCGCTATCTACGCTTACATCCCCCCAGATGCAGCGGCTGTTAAGGTATGTTCCCGTTGCCATAACCACAGTTTTGGCATGGTATATAGCACTAGAGACGCTAACCACGCCTGCTATAGCATTATTATCATTAAAAAGCACCTCCACCACTTCAGATTGCATAAGGTGGATGTTTGGGGTGTTTTCCAAAGTTTTTTTCATCTCTTGAGAGTATTTGAATTTATCCGCCTGAGCCCTTAAAGAATGGACAGCAGGCCCCTTGCCTAAATTAAGCATCTTCGACTGTATAAAAGTTTTATCAATATTTTTGCCCATCTCACCCCCAAGGGCGTCAACCTCTCGCACTAGATGGCCTTTAGACGTGCCGCCTATATTGGGGTTGCAGGGCATCATGGCTATGGAGTCAAGGTTAATAGCAAACACCAAAACAGAGCAACCCATGCGAGCAGCAGCCAAAGCCGCCTCACACCCCCCGTGGCCAGCACCAACAACAATAACGTCATATTTGATTGGATTGTTCATATCATCAACTCCTAAAACCATAATTTCATTATTTCAATTGACCCTGTAGGGGCTAACTTGTCAACCCAACCGCAACAAAACACCAAAGCATCCTCTAAAGTCTATAAAACCTCTCATAAGGCGTGTTCCAACCCAAGCACTTTCTTGGTCTATTGTTTAAAAGT
>WQVB01000019.1 GCA_009781815.1 Defluviitaleaceae bacterium | reverse complement strand
GTTGCCTGTGTATAAAGGCTTTTCAGGGGCTTTTAAGCCATATATGCCTACCCCATGCACCATTGCCGCACTTGACGCCTCTTCAACCTCTATATGCACCCCAAGCTGTCTCATGCACTCCACAGTATGCATCGTGTCTTCCGAAACTAAAAAACCACGGATGTTTACAAGGCTGTTGGTTAGGCTAGCCAAGATAATCGCCCTGTGGGTTATAGACTTGTCTCCAGGCACAGATATATCCATCATACCCTTATTGCACAAGCTTCTTGAGCTTCGCCCTCCAAGCCCTTTAACGCTGGGCGTACAAAACCTTCTAAAAACTCATCAACCTGCTCCTTAGCACGGCCAATATAGCTTTCAGGCTTTACAATAGCCGTCAAATGCTCTAAAGTGGTGTTAAAGGTAGGGTCATCTGCTATACGCTTTAATAAATCATTCTCGCCGCCATTTTGCTTTACCTCATGGGCTGCAGCTAGAGAGTGTACACGTATAGCCTCGTGTAGCTCTTGTCTATTGCCCCCACGTTTTACCCCATCCATCATAATGTTTTCGGTAGCCATAAATGGCAGCTCCGCCATAATACGGCTATGAATGATTTTTGGATATACAACCATGCCCCCTGCCACATTTATCACAAGGTTAAGCACTCCATCTGCCGCCAAAAATGCCTCTGGCACGGCTATACGTTTGTTTGCAGAGTCATCCAACGTACGCTCTAGCCATTGGCTTGCCGCCGTGTTTGCCGTGTTTTGATATTGGGCGATTATATGGCGGCTTAAGGCATTTATACGCTCACAACGCATAGGGTTGCGTTTATATGGCATGGCAGAGCTGCCTATTTGAGCTTTCTCAAAAGGCTCTTCAATCTCCTTTAGGCTTGCAAGCAATCGTAAATCTGCAGCAAATTTTGAGGCTGATTGGGCAAATTGAGCTAGGGCATTAACAAAGCGGCTGTCCACCTTGCGAGAGTAAGTCTGCCCGCTAACGGGGTAAACTGCATCAAAACCAAACTCCCCAGCTATAAAATCTTCCAAAGCTTTTACCTTGCCTTGGTCGCCGTCAAAAAGCTCTAAAAAGCTGGCCTGCGTGCCTGTTGTACCCTTAGAGCCTAAAAACTTTAAGCTACCAAGCACAAAATCTATCTCTTCTAAGTCTAAAAGCAAATCATGCATCCACAAGCAAGCCCTTTTGCCAACGGTGGTTAGCTGGGCGGGTTGAAAGTGGGTAAAACCAAGTGTTGGCAAAGCTTTATACTCATCAGCAAAGCTTGCTAAAGCGTCAGTTGCTTGCAGCACCTTTGTGCGTACCAGCTGCAAAGCTTGCCGTTGTATAATCAAATCACCATTATCTACAACATAGGCCGAGGTAGCCCCTAGGTGGATTATAGCCGCAGCATCAGGGCAGGCTTCTCCAAAGGTTTTAACATGGGCCATTACATCATGACGGGTTTGGGCTTCAATCTCCGCAGCCCGCACAAAATCTATATTATCAAGGTTTTTTTCCATTTGCTTTATTTGCAAATCACTTATATCAAGGCCAAGGTTTTTTTGCCCACGTGCCAAAGCAACCCACAGCCTACGCCATGTTTTTATGCGGTTTTCTTCAGAAAAGATATATTGCATTTTCTCACCAGCATAGCGGCTTGAAAAAGGCGATATATACTTGGTTTTATCCATCACTACTTCTCACTCCATTTCTCTATTTTGTCATTAGGTTTGCTTCCCTACTCGTCATCCCGTGCTCACGTTATTCCCTTTTGCTGATTGCTCCAGTTCGTCATTGCGGACTTGATCCGCAATCTCTAGGTCTGTAATTGTTGCTTTTTAGCAATCAGCATAAGTGAGATTGCGGGTCAAGCCCGCAATGACAAGGGGTGGGTGTTCTGAAACGGCTAATCAGGATGATGGGGTTAAGGCCTAGCTCGTAATAACAACTACAAACAATACTCAAAAATATTCAACTTGCGGCTTCCCTCTTTATATAAATCATGCCAATCAGGCACATCTACAACTCTTATAAACCTTAACCCCAGCTTCTCACAAACCCTAGCCGACGCCAAGTTTTCTATATTATTGGTGATTATCAGCTTGTCCATTTTGTGCATCTTAGCAACCCTAAACATCAGCTTGCAGGCTAGCCCTGCATATCCGTTGCCTTTGTGGCCATCATCAACCCAATACCCTATATGCCCGCCATAATACAAATTTTCGGTGTAGCCTATACGAATATTGCAATTGCCCACTTTTTGACCATCCGCTTCCATAACAAAATCATAAGAAGGCACCCATTTCTTTTCAGGGATGACGTCGTTTTTTCTCACACAAACAAGCTTAAAACCGCCATCTTGCAGGGTTGCCAAGGCATCATCACAAACAAAACCATCAAACACATATGGCAAGCTGTTGTAGTATGTTATTTCAGATTGAATGTTCGACACAGGGCAACCTCCTTAAAATGATAATTATACCCCACAAAACCACCTAATGTCAAGGCGGGATTTCATATTAGGAGTGGTTATTTTGAGTCCATCGTCATCCTGAGCTTGACTCAGGATCTATATATGATAGTGGACACCCAACTAGGCATGCCCTCCTCCAATTAGATCCTGAGTCAAGCTCAGGATGACGACTAGGGACAGGTTGGGGCAACTCCCCTTTCGTCATTGCGGGCTTGACCCGCAATCCCCTGCCTCCCTGAATTATATCGGGAAGGTAGGGGATCCTGAATCAAGCCTTGCCAAGGGTTCAGGATGACGGTAGGTGTGATATGCCTACACCCACCACTAGAGAAAGGTTGACAAAGCCCCAAAAAATAAGTTATAATACCCCTAGAAACGCTCTAATTAAGAAGGGGTATGATGAGAATGAGAGATGTGCCAAATATATTTGGAAGCATGGTTTTTAACGATGCGGTTATGAAAGCTCGCTTGCCAAAAGAGGTCTACAAGGCTTTGAAAAAAACAATGGAAAAAGGCACCACCCTTGAAATGTCTACAGCCAGTGCGGTAGCCGCCGCCATGAAAGACTGGGCGGTAGACAAGGGCGTAACCCACTATACCCATTGGTTTCAACCTATGACGGGCATCACCGCCGAGAAGCACGACAGCTTTATCGAAAAAGATGGGGTAGATGGAGCTATAATGAATTTCTCGGGCAAGAGCCTCGCTATGGGTGAGCCTGATGCCTCCAGCTTCCCTTCAGGGGGGCTTCGCTGCACCTTTGAGGCTAGAGGCTACACCCTTTGGGATACTACGTCATACGCCTTTATAAAAGATAACACCCTTTGCATACCCACCGCCTTTTGCAGCTACAGTGGCGAGGCTTTAGATAAAAAAACCCCCCTTCTTCGTAGCATGCAGGCGGTTGAAAAGCAGGCTCTTCGCATCCTTAAACATTTTGGCAAAGATGATGTAAAGCGTGTTATTGCCAATGCAGGGGCAGAGCAAGAGTATTTTTTAATCGACAAAGATGCCTTCTTAAAGCGACCAGACCTTGTAAATTGTGGCCGCACCTTGTTTGGAGCAATGCCCCCCAAGGGGCAAGAGCTTGATGACCATTATTTTGGCAGCCTAAAAGCAAGGGTTGCCGACTTTATGAACGAGCTAGACCTAGAGCTTTGGAAGCTTGGGGTATATTCTAAAACCAAACATAACGAGGCAGCACCAGCCCAGCACGAGCTTGTAACCATCTTCTCTGCCGCCAATATCGCTACAGACCACAACCAAATTGTGATGGAGCTGATGAAGACCATAGCAAGCAAGCATAATTTGGCATGCCTCCTTCATGAAAAGCCCTTTGCGGGGGTAAACGGCAGCGGCAAGCATAACAATTGGTCTCTTTCAACCGACACGGGCTTAAACCTTTTTGAGCCTGGAGATACACCGCACCAAAACGCCCAGTTTTTGCTGTTTTTAGCCGCTGTTATCAAGGCCGTTGATGAATATCAAGGCGTGCTGCGTGCCACCTGCGGCAGTGCAGGCAACGACCATAGATTAGGTGCAAACGAAGCACCACCAGCCATTATATCCATATTTTTAGGGAATGAGCTGACAGCTATTTTAGAAGCTTTAGAAGCTGGCGAAAAATATGCCGCCGAAGGGGCTTGCACTATGGAGATTGGCGTAACCACCCTGCCAAAGCTGCCTAAAGACACAACAGACCGCAACCGCACCTCCCCTATGGCATTTACTGGCAACAAGTTTGAATTTCGTATGCTTGGCTCGGCCTTCTCCACAGCAGGGCCAAACATAGCCCTCAACACCGCCTTGGCGGAGGCTTTGCGTCAATTTGCTGATGTGTTAGATGAGGCAGACAACACCAAAAAAGCCGTGGCAACCCTTATTAAAGACACGGTAAAAAACCACAAGAGGATAATCTTTAACGGCGATAATTATTCAGACGAGTGGGTAGATGAGGCAAAATCTCGTGGGTTAGATAACTTTGCAACCACGCCAGAGGCCTTGCCTGTCCTTATCTCTCAAAAAAGCCTTGACCTTTTTGAGAGACACACCGTTTTTAGCCACCCAGAGCTCACCTCTCGCTATGAAATTTTGCTAGAGACCTATCACAAAACCTTGCAGATAGAGGCTTTAACCATGATAGATATGGTCAAAGCCCAAATCATCCCTGCGGCCTTGCAATATCAATACACCTTGTCAAAGCTGATGAACCGCAAAGAGGCCCTATCTGAGGGTGTGGATGCATCTTTAGAAAAGTATATTTTGACCAAAGTGTCTAACCTTTGCAAAGATATGCTGGTTAATCTACAAAACCTTGAAAAAGCCAAAACAAAAGAAGCAATGGATGCCTTGCGAAACACGGTAGACCAGCTAGAGGCCTACGTGCCAAGAGATATTTGGCCGCTGCCTACATATGCACAGCTGTTTTCAAGCACAAATTAATATAGATGAAGCTCATCGGTGGATGCTAAAATTAGCCCGCCGATTTTTTGTTGCTACCCATCGTATCTATCTCGCTATGGTTTACTCTAAGCCAATCTCGTATTTGTAGCGAAACAAACCCAAGTGTCGTTATCCGTGTCAAGCGTGGGACACGTCATCCCATGCTTGACACGGGATCTATGTATGATAGTGGACACCCAACTAAGCCTGCCCTGCCCCAATTAGATCCCGTGTCAAGCACGGGATGACGGTAGGGGGCAAATTAGATTAACGTGAACACGGGATGACGAGAACAAAAAAAATTTAAAAAGGGGTTGACATTAAATCAAACTTATAGTATTATATATATACCAAGAGTACGAAAGGAGATGAAAAATGAGTAAAAAGGAGCGTTTATCTGAATTTAACCGCAGCAATATACTATCCGCAGCTAAAGAATTATTTGAAGAAAAGGGCATACCCCAAACAACAATGGATGATATTGCAAAAAAAGCAGATTGTAGCAAATCCACCATCTATGTTTATTTCAAAAGCAAAGATGAAATATTTGACCACATCGTTTTAGAATATTTTACACTACTCAAAGATGGCATAGAAAAAACATTCCATCATGTAGAAAAGTTTCCAGACAGCTTTTTCGCAATTTGCAACACGGTTTCAAAGTTTTATGAAGGCAACCCAGCCTATTTTGAAAGTATTTTAGGTGAAATCAAAATCGCAGAAGATGAAGAAAGCACGGTGTTGTTTCAAATTTATGAGATAGGCGAAGAGATAAATAGCTTGATTGAAGGCTATTTGAAAGCCAATATAGAAAGCGGCAATATACAAAACGAAGCTGCCCCGTCATTCCAAACTACCTTTGCCCTGTGGGGAGCCATTTGCGGCATAATATCCCTAGCCCACAACAAAGAAAAATACATTTGGCACAAAACAAATGCCTCAAAAGAAGAGTTTATGCAAAATGGCTTCAACCTTTTGCTCCGCTCCCTTCAATCAAACTAAAATAAAAAACTTAAAATTAAAAGGAGAAATTATTATGTCTAAGAAGAAAATGTCTAAAGGTTTAAAAAGAGGTATCATCATTGGGGTTGCGGCTGTTTTGGCTGTAGGTGGGTTTTTTGCAGCAAGGCTTTTAATACAAACTGCCCAATACAGACGCATCATTTCTGAAATAGAGCTACAAACACCTGATTTGTCTAGGGTTGCAGACGGCACATTTAACGGTTTCTTTGACTCTATCCTAGTTTCTGCTGAGGTTGATGTTGTTGTTGAAAATGGTGTTATCCTTGATGTTATTATTCTTGAACATAGCCACGGAAACTGGTCTGACGCTGTGTATGCTGAAGTTGTTGCCCCTAGGGTTGTTGCAGCCCAATCCCTTAATGTGGATACTGTGGCCAATGCAACAAACTCTAGCCTTGTTATCCTTTCTGCCATCCAAAACGCTCTTGAAAGCGGCTTAAACTAATTATTTAGGAGGAATAAGCCATGATAGCAAATTCTAAAACCCAAAACAACAAGCAGGCAAGGGCGGCTATATCTTTAGCCCTTGGCCTGGCTTCCATTATCTTTTTCTTGACACCCTTTGTAGGCTCTGCCTTTATTGGTCTTCTTTGCGGTGGCACAGGCCTCTTCCTCGCCTTTATTTCTAAAGGCAAGCTTGGTTTCATCTTTTCTATTGCAGGCACGTCCCTTGGCTTGCTTTACATGGTTTTCTGGTTCGCTTTTGAAACATCCATCTCTATCCAAATGTTGTGTGCATAGGTTTTATATCCATTTTTAAGATAAAAGGGCTATATTCCCGCTCACAACATCTCAAAAAAATATCTTGACAAATGTAGCTTTTTTTGATAAAATTGTCTCGTTGTCATGTAGGGGTATGGTCAAGTGGCATGACAGAGGTCTCCAAAACCTTTAGTGTGGGTTCGATTCCTACTACCCCTGTAACCTAAAAGTCTTGTAAATCCAACATTTGCAGGGCTTTTTATTTTAAGTAAGAAAGTCATTTATTGATTATGAGGAGGATGTAAATGCTTTGCTCAAATAAACTGCATTATTCATCAGCTTTCTATTGGCACTTCGATACGTTTGAAACAATGGAGGAGTATGTTCGCATTATTGAACGCTCGCACTTTTCATTGTTTCCAGATTCTTTTCGTGAGCGTCATAAAGATGAAATCGACCGCCTAATACAAAATGCCGAAGCCGTCAATGGTTTTGTTAATGTTAATCTAAGCATGCTAAACCCAACTCAAGACGAAAAGATGGAGATAGTAGTCGAAAATTTTCGCAGGCATATAAAGGAGCATTTTCGAGAGGGTATATATTTTTGGGATGAATTAGCTAAGCATATTTATGATGTTGATGGACAGCCTCGTCAATTTGATGAAAGCTTATTCCAGATTATCAAGCAATATGGCGATGAATTTAATATGATTCTTTATAGGGCTAGAATGGCATCATTGAGGGATTTGAGTTCAATTAAAAATGGAGACTATAGCGATGGGGTAAAAAAGTTATCAAATCGCAGCATGCATGAGTCTTCAGTGTCTTTTAAGGTTGAAGGCTCTAGTGTTATTGCACACTTCGGTAATGGCTTGTATTCTGGACCTATGGTATGCAAGTTTAAATTAATCTCTAATGACAGCTTTAATGTTTTTGATAGCGAAATAAACCAAAGTGAAGTTATAGCTAACCCTGATGGAACATTTCGATATAATGCATTGGTTTATTGTAAAGACTATGAGAGTCATGAAATTTTTATAAAGTTTCATGATGTGGAAGTTACATATCTAAAATTTGAAGGCTAGGTCTGTTGAGGCTGCATTTTTATCAAGGTGCAGCTTTTTTGTTGCCATAAAAAACCAAAAAATTTTCCACAATCTTTCCACATAATTTTCCACAAAAGGCTTGTGCTTTTTGAGATTGTGTGGTATTATATTTTTATGAATTTAAAACATGAGACGGTTTTGCTTAAAGAGACAATTGAATATCTAAATATATCTCCAAGCGGGGTGTATATAGACGGTACCTTAGGCGGTGGCGGTCATTCTTTTCATGTGGCAGAGAGGCTTGATAGCGGCCTTTTAATAGGTGTAGACCAAGACGACTTTGCAATCGAAAAAGCCAAGGTGAGGCTTGCCCCTTTTGAGGGTGTTGTTAAAATTGTTAAGGCAAATTTTAGCCAGATAGATGCAATCACGCCCCATTTGCCAAAAGGCCTTGCTGATGGTGTTATTTTAGACCTTGGCGTGTCATCTTTTCAGCTTGATGATGGCGGGCGTGGCTTTTCTTATAAAAACGATGGGCCGTTAGATATGCGAATGGATAACTCTCGGCCCTTATCTGCCTATGATGTGGTTAAT
Organism: Defluviitaleaceae bacterium; assembly: GCA_009781815.1. Lineage (GTDB taxonomy): Bacteria > Bacillota > Clostridia > Lachnospirales > WRAX01 > WQVB01. The sequence continues at coordinate 3,193 of WQVB01000019.1, read as the reverse complement.
TTTTATAAAGAGGACAAGCTTAAAGAGATTTTTCTTGCTTATGGTGAAGAAAAGTGGTCCGCCCGAGTTGCAAAGTTTATTGTAGAGCGTCGAGAAGAAAAGCTAATAGAAACAAGCTTTGAGCTGGTGGATATTATAAAAGCCGCCATACCAAAAGCAGCTAGAAAAGATGGCCCACACCCAGCCAAGCGTGTCTTTCAAGCTATACGTATAGAGGTTAACAACGAGCTTGGCATAATTGAGCAGTCTATAAAAAACTTTGTAGATATCTTAGCACCTGGCGGCAGGCTGTGTATCATCACCTTCCACTCCCTTGAAGACCGAATTGTAAAAAATACCTTTTCTAGTTTGAAAAACCCTTGTGCCTGCCCTAGGGGCTTCCCTATGTGTGTTTGTAACAAGAAACCTTTAGTTGATATAATAACAAAAAAACCTATAGCTCCAAGTGAAAGTGAGCTTAGTATAAACCCAAGAGCAAGAAGTGCAAAGCTTCGTGTTGCTGAAAAACTATAGAAAGAGAGGGATATTATGTCTGCTGCGAGACAACTGCCTAATAGAGATTATCGCCCAGCACCCACACCAAAACCAACGCCCACCCCTAGAAAAAGGCAAAGAGGCGTTTTTGTGCAAGACACCCAAGTAAAGCATAGGCACAATATACTTTCGTATTTTACCTTAGTGGCTTTGTTTGTGGCTATTATCACTTTTATGATGCTCCATGCAGATTTTAGCTATGCCAACAGGCAGCTTGAAAACGCATCTGCCCAGCTGGCATCTCTACAGCAGAGCAACCTAGCCCGTGAAACTGAGCTTTATGCAAGCCTTGACCTTGCCCAAATAGAGCATTATGCCATCACCGTGCTTGGCATGACCCCTGCGGAAAGCTTTCAAAGGGTGGAGATAGCCGCCCCTCGCCAGCCTGTGGTTTTAGAGGGGTTAGAGGTAGTGCCTACGCAAAACACCATATCTTTTTCAAGGCTTTTTTCATCTATATTTGGGAGGTAGCAAAAATATATGAACCAACCCCCATCCAGAAAAATAATGACAAAAGAATATATAGAAAAGCAAAAAAGAAGGCGAATAGCTTTAAAAAGGGCAAAGAGGTGGCAAAGGTATAAGCTGCCCTTAATGGCCATAGTTTTTGCTTTTATTTTTGGTTATTTTCTTTTGCAGATATATGGCTGGCAAACCCTTGCAGGGCAAGAATATGCCATTAGAACAATGAACCAAGTGCTAAACCGCCACGGCTCTGATGATAGGATTATCTCACCAAACCGTGGCAGCATAACCGATAGAAACTTTCAAACCCTTGCTATGAGCTCTATTGCCTATAATATTTTTGTAGACGTGCGAATGTTAAACCAAAGGGGCGAGGTTGAGTTTAACCACAACATGGCTATTTTTAGGGATTTCTTTGAGATGTCTCCTCTTGAGATTGAGGAGATGCTAGCAAGAGATACCCACTATTTTGTTATACAACGCCTAGTGCCTTATTCTCAAATGATTAACTTTCAAGATTGGGTAGCAGATAGAGATTATCTCGCTAGACAAGATGAACGCAGGTTTTTCACAAGAGACATTCACTTTGAAGAGCAAAGCCGCAGAAATTATGTGCATAGCCACCTTGCCGCCCCCATTTTAGGCTTTCAAAGGGGCTTGTGGTGGGGGCTAGAGCATCAATACGACAACTTCCTTGTAGGCTATTCAGGCCGCCACATGACAACAGTAAACCCCGACGGCAACATATCCACAGACAGGATAGCAGCCACACATGGTGCAAATATTGTTACAACACTAGACCTTAACATCCAACGCTATGCGGAGGATGTGGTAGCCCGCTGGGCAGGGGGCAGGGCTGGGCATGGGTCCGTTATAGTGATGAACCCCCACACGGGGGAGATATTGGCCATGGCACAATACCCCAGCTTTGACGCAAACAACCCTGCCTCTATTTCATCTTTAACCACCAACCAAACCGAGCATCTATCTACCCTAGACCCTACATCTCAAGAGTTTGTAGACTATCTGTTTAGGATTTGGGCTAATTTTAACATCTCAGGCACATTTGAGCCTGGCAGCACCTATAAAGCCATAACAATGGCAAAGGCACTAGACCTAGGTCTTGTATCACCCAACCAAACCTTTTATTGCCGAGGCTTTAGAGATATTGCAGGCCACCGCATACGTTGCTCATCTTACCGCAGAGGCGGCCTTGGTCTTATAAACCTTACCCAAGCCCTCGCCCTTTCTTGCAACACAGCACATATGTATATTGCCGAAGCCATAGGTAGAGAAAATTTTTGGAATTATCAAAGAGACTTTGGCTTTGGCACCGTAACGGGTATAGACCTGCCTGGAGAAAACCCAGGTCTAGTTTTTACCCCAGCGGAGCTTAACCCAGCGGAGCTTGCCACATCATCCTTTGGGCAGCGGTTTACCGTAACCCCTTTACAGGCCGTTGCATCTTTTGCACCCCTTATAAACGGGGGTTATGTGGTGCGGCCTCACGTGGTCTCTCAAGTTGTTGACGGTAACAACAACAGCCTATTTGTTCAAGATACAACACCGCAAAGGCAGGTTGTGTCTGCGGAGGTTTCTAACTGGATGCGTGGTGCTATGGCCTACACGGTAACCGCAGGCACCGCCCGCAGCGCCGCCATAAGCGGCTTCTCTCAAGGCGGCAAAACAGGCACAGCAGAGCAAGGCCTGCAAGAAGAGCCTGGCTTTACATGGTCTTTATCATACATAGGCTACTTCCCCCTTGAAAACCCACAATACCTGATTTTAACACTACTTCATGAAGTGCCTCCAGCCGTGTTTTCTGCAGGCACAACCAACACCCTAACAATGCATAGAGAAATGGTGCAAGAAATCATCCGCCTTAACAACATCCCCCCAGACCTTGAGGGGGCAACCCAGCAAGAAACTATCCCCGAAAGTGAGATTGTAGGCAACTTTGTAGGCCTGCCCGTGCAACAAGCCATAAACGCCATAGGCGTTACAGGCCGTGGCTACACTTTAGCAGGCAGCGGCAATATAGTTTTATCCCAGTTCCCCCCCGCTGGCGTGCGGGCTTCTATGGATTTTGACTTGGTGCTATACCTTACCCCAGATGGAGAGACGCCCTTGGTGGCTGTGCCTGACGTAATAGGCCAACCCCTAAGCTTTGCAAGAGACCTGCTAGAGCAAAGAG